>CAZYFB010000161.1:0-2505 GCA_964646655.1 uncultured bacterium | reverse complement strand
ATAAAAGATATTAGTCCAAGTGATAAAATAATTTTGCCAGGTGTAGGTCATTTTGATGATGCCATTAAAAAACTTAGTAATAAGTTTAAAATTTCAGATTTAGAAGATTTAGTTTTAGTAAATAAAACACCAATACTTGGAATATGTGTTGGTATGCAAATCCTAGCAAAATCTTCTGAAGAAGGGAAATTAGAGGGGCTTGGGTGGATTGACTCAAGTATCATTAAACTATCAAATGAAGATAAGGTTATCCTACCTCATATGGGCTGGAATAATATAGATTTTAAGACTAATAATATTCTCCTTAATGGAATTGATAAATCTAAAAATAGATTTTATTTTTTGCACAGTTACGTAATGAATTGTAATGATCAATATGTGATTGCGAATTCAACGTATAATATTAATTTTCCATGTATAGTCGCTAATGACAATATTTATGGAATTCAATGTCATCCTGAAAAAAGTCATGATGATGGATTAAAATTTTTATATAATTTCTCAAAACTATAAAATGTTAGAACCAAGAATAATACCATGTTTATTGATTCATAAAGGGGGGCTTGTAAAGACGGTTAGATTTAAATCTCCAAAATATGTTGGTGATCCATTAAATGCCGTTAGGATATTCAATGAAAAAAAAGTGGATGAAATTATGGTTCTAGATATTGATGCTAGTGTTACAAATAGCAAGCCAAATTTAAAATTAATTGAAAATTTAGCTGTAGAATGTCAGATGCCTCTATGTTATGGTGGAGGTATAAAATCTATTGAATCAGCTCAGGAAATTTTTCAATTAGGTGTTGAAAAAATTTCTTTAAGTTCAATTATTTTTAAGGATATCTCCATTATCAGTCAATTAGCAAAATCTGTTGGTTCTCAAAGTGTTGTTATAACCTTAGATATAAAGAAAAATATTTTTGGTAAACAAAAAATCTATATAAATAATGGTAAAGTTCCTGTAAATATTGGATTAGATGAATGTTTAAAAATTATTCAAGAAGAAGGAGCAGGAGAGATTGTGGTCAATAATATAGATCTTGATGGAACTATGACAGGCTATGATCATAAATTAATCAATTATTTAAAAGAAAAAATTTCAATACCTTTAACTGTACTAGGTGGTGCTGGGGCTATTGATGACTTTAAAGACATATTAAAAGACCATCCAATAATTGGCCTATCTGCGGGTAGTTTTTTTGTTTTTAAAGGTAAATATAAGGCCGTTCTTATTAGCTATCAGAAAGAAAAAATTATAGAAAAATAAAATGAGTAAATTATTAATTACAGGTGGTACGGGCTCCTTTGGAAATGCCTACATTCAAAATTCAATCAATTCCAAAAAGTTTTCTGAAATATATATTTTTAGTAGAGACGAAAAAAAACAAGATGACTTAAGAAAGTTATATGCAAGTGAAAAATTGAAGTTTTTTTTAGGAGATGTTAGGGATTATGATTCTGTAAAGAATGTAGTCAAAAATGTTGATTACATATTTCATGCTGCTGCACTTAAACAAGTCCCCTCTTGTGAATTTTTTCCTATGCAGGCAGTTAAAACAAATATAATTGGAGCTTCAAATATTCTTAATGCTGCAGAAGAATATGATATATCTAAAGTTGTCATTTTAAGCACTGATAAGGCGGCATATCCTATAAATACAATGGGAATGACAAAAGCAATCATGGAAAAAGTTATGATTGCAAAGTCTAGGACCTCAAATTCAAATACAATTTTTTGTGGTACAAGATATGGAAATGTTATGGGTTCTAGAGGTTCTGTTATACCTCTGTTTATTGATCAAATAATCAACAATGATGATATTACTATTACTAGTCCTGATATGACAAGGTTCATGATGAGTTTATCAGAGGCTGTTAAATTAGTTGACTTTGCATTTGAAAATGGATCCAATGGAGATATTTTTGTGCAAAAATCTCCTGCTACCTCTATATTAAATCTTGCGAAAGCTTTAATAGAAATATTTAATTCCAAATCAAAAATAAAATTTATTGGTATTAGGCATGGTGAAAAAATGTACGAGACGTTAGTTACTAAAGAGGAGATGTTAAATGTTGAGGATCTAGATAAATACTTTAAAATATGTCCTGATTCAAGAGATTTAAATTATAATCAATATTATTCAGAGGGTCATGAGGATCACAAAGAGATTGAAGAGTATAATTCAAATAACACTAAATTTTTAGATAATAAAAGTCTTATTGAAGAACTCTTAAAGTTGGATGTTGTTAAAAATAAACTACAATAAAATTGAAAATAACTATAACTGGGCAAGGAGGTTTCATTGGAAGCCATTTAAAAAATAATTTAGAATTTATTCAAAATGAATTCTCTGTAAATGAATTTAATTCTGAAATAATAAACAATCAATTTGAGTTGGATAAATTAGTTTCAAATTCAGATATCATTGTTCATCTTGCGGGAATTAATAGATCATCTGATCCTGAAGAAGTCTTTAATATAAATTACAATATCTCAAAACTTAT
>CAZYFB010000160.1:0-2531 GCA_964646655.1 uncultured bacterium | reverse complement strand
CACACGCATGGGGTGCGTGGGGTCGCAGGTTCAAATCCTGTCATCCCGACTTTTCTAATTAAAATTTAAACGCATTCCAAAGAAAATTCGGATCCCTTGGTTAGAAGTAAAAATATAAGATGGATCGAATGTCAAAGCATATGGATTATTCGGAGTAACCATAGCAATTCCTTGATTATCAAACATGACATTTTTATCAAATGGATCAAAAGAACGAGCTATACTATTAGCGGGTGGAATAAAATTTAAAATATTCTTCAGTCCTCCATAAGTTTCAATTCGACTATTCCATACTTTTGTTAGTTGCATATTTATAATATTAAATGTTGGAGAGTAATCAGGTCTTGGATCTAAATCGCTTAATTTTGGTAATTTAAGAGGCCCCGTTGTGGATCCAGTAAAATCAAGAATCAGCCTCCTCAAATTCCATTTTTTTTTAAAATTCCAAACCCCTTGAAATCTTTCTGTTAAATAAGGTATAGTTTTAACTCCATCTAGGTCAGCATAAGTATCAATGAAAGTCGCGCCAAGATTCAAACTTATCCCTCTTAAAGCCTGGATATTAAGATTAAAAGAAGCGCCCTTAGACGTTGATATTCCGTTTAGATTAGCGTAGATTATTTTGTTAGGGTCGGTATCGTAATTCGGAATTATTTTATTTGAAAATTTAGTATTGAATAAGCTTAGTTCAAAATCAATGATAGCTCCCTGCTCCAAATAAAACTTTTTAACATAGTTCAAATTTATGTTCCAAGATTTTTCTGGATCTAAGGACTCTAAAAAAACAACCTCCCGCGCTCCTGTAAGTGAGGCATGATCTTCTGTAAAAACTTGAGCAACCCGATATCCAGTTCCAGCACTAATTCTTAAAGTTGAGGTTTTATCAATATTATTTATTTTATAATTCAGCCTGGGTGTTATAACAGAACCATGAATAGTGTTATAATCAAATCTAAGTCCAGCTAATAAAGTGTTTTTCTCGTTAATTTTAGTTTGATTTTGAATAAAAACACCAGGTAAGTGAGTGATTGATTTACTATTTCTATTTTCATTTTCATCATAAGTTGCCGTAGTATCATCATCGTAGTATGTATATCTATAGGCTATCCCTAAGAGAAACTTATTTTTTCTTATTTTTTTATTCCAAGTCATTTGAGCAAAACTTATGGTTTGATCAGCATTAAAAAAAGTAGTGCCATAGACAGAGTCTTGATTATGATCGTTAAAACTGAATTGAAAAGAAACCGAATTATTAAATTGGTAATTTCCAAAAATCTCAAATCTGCTAGTGTAAATACTTTCACCATAAAAAACATCTCCCCCTCTGTATTTTGGAGTCCAGTCTAGCTCTCCCCCCCAACGATCCTCATACAAATATCTTGTTGCAAAAGAAAAATTATTCCCAAAAGAAAATTTATTAAAAATCGAAATTCTGTCTTGAAATGTCAAATCTGTAAATCCATCATTATTCTTGTCAATAGGATTTGAATAATTAAAATAATTAATCCCCAAAAGCCCTTTAGACTTTTTAGATAGTGTGTATTTATATCCTATGTCAGTATTCAATTCTCCCCAGCCAGAGACAAAGGAATCTACTGAAAATTTAGGAGTGTTTTCTCCTAGTTTAGTAATCAAATTAATCACTCCACCGATAGCTTCTGATCCATAAAGTGTGGAGGCTGGTCCTTTAATAATTTCTATACGCTCAATTAATGATTTAGGGATCCCTGATAATCCGTAAACTGTGGATAGTCCACTCACAATAGGAAGTCCATCAATTAGCACCATAGTATAACTTCCTTCCTGACCATTAATGTGAATATCTCCTGTATTACAAATATTACAATTAAGTTGAGCTCGAATTCCATTAATATTTTCAAGTGCTTCAAAAACTGAAGGCGTAGGATTTGCCTTGAAAAAGGATTGATTGTAAACATCTACAGTGACAGGGCTATTAAGTTTTGAAACAGGCTTTAAAGTCCCAGAAACAACAACTTCATCTAATAATTCATCTGTTTCCAATTCTATGATCCCAAAATTCATATTAAATGAAGAAACTGTTAGTAACCGGGATTTATTCCCTAAATATGAAATAACAAGTTTTGGATTTTTTATGTCAGAGAAATAAATCAAAAAATCACCGTTAACATTAGTTGTGCTCCCTATATTGGAACCCTTTATAAGCACAGAAGCACTCTCTACTGGTTGCCCGTTAGAAAACACCTTGCCTCTAACGGAAAAGTCTTGACTTTTTAAAAATTGAATACTTAAAATAACAAATAAAAGAAGATATTTCACGAAATTTGTTTTATACTACAAAACTATTTTATTAGTTTTATACTACAAAACATTTAAATGAAAAAAACAATAGAAAAAGAAAATTATCTTAAAGCCATCTATAAATTGGAAGAAAAAGGGGATCTAGTAACTGTGACAGGTTTGAGTAATAATTTTAAAGTAAGTAAATCTACTGTTTCTAATATGATAAAAAAATTAGTTGTTATGGGGTTTGTTGAAAGAAAACCTTATAA
>CAZYFB010000159.1:0-2544 GCA_964646655.1 uncultured bacterium | reverse complement strand
AAATTAAATCACAGGCATATCCTCTTCATTAAGCTCTGGCACTTCTTAGCCTCTTAGATAAGTCAAAATAAGATTTATAGATGAGTGTCCCATTCCTTGTGTTTGGAAAAAGGGACAGTTCAATATTAAGCTTAGGTTAATTATTTGCATATTGAAATTTAGCTTATTACTTTGGAAATTATTAACAATAAATTATTTAAAATGAAAAAAATATTACTAACATTATTATTTGCTTTTTCAATAAGTATAAACGCTCAATGGAAAGGTACTGCAAGCAATGATGACCAAAGGACAATGATGATACAACGTCATATGGAATTATATCCCAAAAATGACCAATCTCAACTTAAAAATATCTTTAATCAGGCAGCAACTATTAATGTAAATGGAACAAATGTTTCACCAGAGGAACTTGCTGACTTTGAAAGAATGCATCATAAAATATTTGAAAACATAAAATTTCAGGTAGGAGCAAACATTACTTCGAAATATGAAAATGGACAGATTTGGACTCATGTATGGGCTTGGTGGTCAGCTGAAGGTAAAAAATCTAAAGAGTCAGCTAAAATTCCTGTTCATCTCGCTTTTAAATGGGATGGAATTAAATCAAATAATGCATATTTTTTCTTTGACCCCACATTTATAAATAGCGAAGTAGCTATGAACGAATAACTGCAAATTAACTAATTGGATTCTGGTTAAAACTTCTTTACCTTAACCCTCCCTTGTGGAGGGTTTTTCATTGTACATAAACGCACATAAAACTCTTTAATTTCTTGTACTTTAATCCCCTTTTGTAGGTTTTGTTATTTTAGTAGTATGAAGAAATCATTATTAAACACTTCGGCATTCAGATATATCTTCGAGATTATAGTGATTGTTTTTTCAGTTACATTATCATTTTATATTCAAAAAGTTTTATTGGATAGAGAGAAAATTGAATTGAAGAATATTGGTCTAATGGGAGTAATTGATGATTTGAAAAGAGACCAGGCGATCTTCAATCAAACAATAGGATCATTAAGATTTAGGAATCGAAAATTAGATACGATTTTTGAACCAAGCGCTGTTATTAAACCGTCAACTATTAATGGTGTAAGGGGATATTTTGGTTACATACCTCAAGACAGAAACTTCAATTCAATGGTCTCTACTGGTGCAGTTGAATATATTATAAACAAAGAATTATTTAACTTGATTCATACTTACTATACAACTCATTCCATACTTCTCAAAGATATGGCAGGTCAAGACGAAAAAAATTATAATTTAATTACAGACCATCTTAATGATAAATATTATGTGAAAGCTATTCGAATGAGAGAGTATACCAATGGAAGAAACCCATTATTTCTTAAAAGGGATAGTTTTTATGTGTATGATTACAACATTGAGAGTTTAAGAGGAATGAAAATGGATAAAAAGTTGCTTTCTATATTAGGTAGTCAAAGAATTGCAGCTCGAAATTATCTAAATGCAACAAAAAAAGCCTTGGCTGTAAATAAGGAGTTAAAGGAATTAATTGACAGCGAGCTTAAAGACTAAATCAAACCAATAGCTCTTTAAAGGGCTCACACTCTCAACCCCCCTAACAACAACCCCCTAAAACCATAAAACTTCCCTTAACTAAACCCTTGGTGATTTTAAATTACTTGTGGGTATTCTGATTTTTATGGCCAACAGCTGTATAGATTAATTGCTATATTGTATTTTAAAAAATCCTATGAAAAAATATTTTTTTGAGGGAATAATTATTTTTTGTAGTGTTTTTCTATCACTTTATTTAAATAATTTAAACAACGAGTTAATTGAAGAGAAGCAAAAAAAAGAGTATTTGATGGATTTGAAAAATTCAGTAGATATGGATATTATTCAGATTGAATCATTGATTAGTACACTTTTAGAATCAGAAAATTTGATAAATAATCTTCAAAACGACATAGATAAAAAACATACTTTACTAAGTGACGAAGAATCCATCCAAATGATCATTGAAATTGAAGTAGGGTTCTCTTTTTTTCCCAAGGATGGTATATTTAATCAGATGATTTCTACAGGAGCTTTTGAATTAATTTCAAGTAATGATTTGAAAACAAATTTACTTGAAATGTTTAACCACCAAAAAGCTCGAAATTATGCAACATCTGTGGAAATTGACAATTTTAATATTGAATATAGAAGGGGACCATTTGAAAATTTTAGAATTCGTTTTGATTATAACTTAATGGATGGAGAATTTTATGGAAAAAGAAAATTGGCAAAATTTCAATTCAACAGTAATTATTATTTTTCAAACGAATTTTATGGTTTATTGTCTCAAGCCAAGCTATATTCAAATATGTATAGACGTCAATTAAACGATATTCTAAAAACCTACAATAAAACAAAAACACTTATTAAGTTTGAGCTTGATCAATCCGATTAAAAATGTTTAGACTACTTCGCTTCGCCATTAAAAACTACCAATACGCTGTGATGGGTTACTCGTTATTCAAAGCTGCCGACAGTAAGTTCAATAAAAAAATATTTCTGAATGAAAAACTC
>CAZYFB010000158.1:0-2546 GCA_964646655.1 uncultured bacterium | reverse complement strand
CTCTATAAAGACTCACTCTTTTTAATAATTTTTTATGCTCTATGATATCTTCACTTACTTTGTTCCAAACATCGTCTTTCATAACTGGATAATTACGTTCCCAATCATTTATAGTGCACATCGGACATCTAGCATTACATGCATTAACCGTTTCAATTTCAATATAGACGATGTCTCCCAATTCACTTTGGGCAAAATCTGTAATACCAATGGTTAACAAATCTCCATCAATTTTAACCCACTCATGGTCTTTGCTGTATAAAAGTTCGGAGGGAATATTCATCAATCAAATTTATTTTGGAAAGGCAAAGTAATACAATTAACTATTAGTTTCCAAAATTATAACGGATGGTAATACCGGATCTGATGGATGTTTGGGGAAAAGCCGTTGAAATTGCAAATTCAGAGAAATTATGATCGTAGAAGAACAGACTGGTAAGGTTTCTGGATAAATTATATCCTGCAGAAAATTTAATGGACATAAGGGTTTGCCCAGCGGTCACTTGGTTATTGCTATACTCCAAGTTTCTGAGAAGTGTAATATTTTTTCGGTAAGAAAAATCCGCCTTTAAGTTAAGATCACCACTGAGGATTACCCTCCTTCCCCCCAATTGGGTTCTGATTCTCAAATCTTTAAGGCGATACCCAATACCAATAATATATTCATTTCCACTTTGTTCGGTAAGCAAGCTGTTGTCCAAACTCAACGATAAGCTCCTGTCCCTTCTAATTTCTGCCAATAGTTTTAGCGAGTTTTTAAACTCAACATCAAATCGAACCAAGGGATTGAATTGTTCTGCCAAATTGATATTGGAATAGAATCTCGAGGTCATGTAATTACCCAATCGATCTTTAAGTAAGGGTCGAGTAGGATCATAATCCAAATTACTTTGATAGTTGGTGAGGGTATAACTGGATCGGTAACCATGAGTAATGGAAAAACGATTGAAAATTCTGGCTAAAGATTTGATCTTAGTCAAACCTGTATACTTTATGTTCCAATTCGGTAAAGGAGTATTTTGAATGGGGTCAAATGCGATTTTATTAGGGTCGGTTCCAGAGTAAGCGGAGAGAAAAGCGGCCACCAAAACAGTCTGGTGATTTTTACTAAAACCTTCGGGAAAACCATTTTCGTCACGGTTGCCCTTGAAGGTACCTTGTTGTCCGGATAATCGGTTGGCAATAACCAGGCGGTTATCCCTAAATTTTTGAAAATTTGGGTTGACAGTACCTACACCTCCAGAAAAAGCAGTTCTTATAAGAATGGTAGACATTCCAAAATTACCATACTCATTGGTGTTGAGTGGAATATAGTTTTGATTTTGGATTCGGTAGTTTTCAGACAGGTTATTGGAATAATTTCTTTCGGCATTGAGATCGATGGTCAAGTCTCTTAGTGGATTAATTTGCCCTGATATAATAAGTTTGTTGTTGTGAACTTGAACATAAGGCTCATTGAAATTTGGAAAACCAGTGAGCCACCCTCTTTTGGCGACCTCATATCGGATATCGGCTTGGCTTCCAAAAGTAAATCCAAAAGAAGGATCTAAAGTACCCATAAAGCCGACTTTGGGCAGGTATCCAGGAATGACTTTTCCATTATTCTCTGAGTAATTGAATTGTACCCTTTTGATTGAGGATAGAATGTCAATTAAATAAGTTGCTCCTTTGCTAAATGCGCTATTTTTGGGCTTTTTCTCATCTTCCTTTGCCCGGGAATTATTGGCAGGCTCGGCTCTAGCAAAAACTTGATCAAATGGTAATTTTTTGGCTTTCAGTCCCAAAATGGTGTAGAGTTTATCAAATGATATAGACCCCGTTAGGGTTTTAGTATTGGCGTTTTGAATGGTATTTACTTGTCCTAATAACTCCCCTTCTTCATTGGAAACTGCTGACATAGCATTGGAACCTCTTTGCCAGCTAAAGTCACCCATATAATTGTAATTGGCATCTATAAAATTCAAAATGGGAATCAATCGTAGGGGAATTTTATAATTCAAAGACAGAGTTTGAAAATGTCTGTCTGTCTGACCAGTATCCCAAATGCCATCCCAAATGTCTAAGCTTTTGTTGACCCTACCCAAAGTATTATTTGGATCATATTCAAAGAAGTTTCTGATAATATTGTTGTTGGAGGCGGTAAAATTAAATCGTAAGGAACGCGTCAGATTATGACTGATTGTATAGGACCAATCGAAAAGATAATTTCTCAATTGTAAGTCTGGCAAAGGAATTTGTTGAGTAGCATTGATGCCCTCCATATAAACTTGACGGAATCGTTGACTACTAAAATCACGGTTGATTCTGGAGGTAATTTCCAAATTACTGGGAATCAAGTTAAAATTTAACTCCTTGAGCCACTGCCAATATTTTTTACGATTTAAGGCTCCTATTTTCCTAAAAGGGTTAATCTCCAATTGCTTGAATGAATGTCCATAATTGGCACCCAGTTGAAGGTTCTTATCTGTTTGACTTTCAATCTCGTAATCGTAATGATATAACTCATTGTAGGCATAGGAGAAATCAAAATTTTCGGGACTGTAAAA
>CAZYFB010000157.1:0-2558 GCA_964646655.1 uncultured bacterium | reverse complement strand
GTTTCAGGCGATACTGTATCTACAACACAAACCAGTAATACAACTGAATTAATACCTAACATAATAACAGATAATCTTCTGCTATATCTAGACTCTAGGAATAAATCTTCATATCCAGAATCTGGATCAATTTGGTACGATTTAAGTGGAAATAATTACAATGGGAATCTACAAAATACAACTTCATTTTCCACGGATTATAATGGAATCCTAAATTTTAATGGTTCTAGTGATTGGGTTGAGCTTAATGGCTTTTCTGGGGCCCTGTCTAATTCTTCTTCTTATACGATATTACTTCATTTTAAATCTACTGAGACGAATGCATCAGGAAGTGTGTACAATAATGCGATTTTTTCGATGCATAACTCTGGAACTAATATTTTTAGATTAGGTGCAGCTCCTGATAGCAATAAAGGACTTTATTATAATATTGGATCTTCAGATTCAAGAGCTGGCACAAATATTAATCTTCACAACAACACATGGCGATTTGCTGTGATATCAAAAGATTTAGGCTCAAATGCAAATTTTTATATAGACAATCAATTGGTTTCTGCTGGAGGCAGTCCTGGAGACACAACTAATTTTAATTCAGTCAACCAAGTATCAATAGGCCAAGAATACGACAATTCTTCAGAGACTGATCACTTCCAGGGAAGTATACCAGTTGTAATGGTTTACAATAAAGCACTTTCAACTAATGAGATTAATCAAATTTATGATGCATTAATTGACATTCCACCCTCTGACATATCCCTTAGTTCAAATACAATAACTGAGACAGCTTCAATTGGAAGCGTCGTAGGAAATTTGTCAGCTGTCGACAGTGACACCTCGATTAGTTCATTAACCTTTTCCTTAGCAACTGGTAATGGAACTAATGATGCTGATAACAATAGTTTTGTTATTAGTGGCACTTCACTTTTAACAAGTACTACTCTTGATTTTGAAACTAAAAATTCTTACAATATTTACATTAATGTAAATGATGGAGCGAACAACTATGCTAAGGCCTTTACTGTAAGTGTAACAAATATTAATGAGGCGCCGACGGATATTGGCATCTCATCAACTGCCATTAATTCAGATGCATTTAAATTTAATGGAACTAATAGTTATATTGAAGTGCCATATGCAGCAGTAAATCACCCAGCAGAGTTTACAATAGAGCTATGGGCTCGTCTTGATCAAACCACAAATAACTTTCAGTCTCCCTTAAGTTCTAGATATGGCTCAGCTCCATGGAATAATTTATCAGGATATAATTTTTACGCTGTAAATGGATTGGAAAAATGGTCGTTTACAGCAGGAAGTGGTTCGTGGGAGGGTATTAATACTTCAACTTCTACGAATGGAGAAATTTATGATGGTAATACTTTAAAATTCGGTATTTGGACGCACTTAGCATCAACTTATGATGGAACAACCTATCGCTTTTACGTAAATGGCATTTTAGTTGGTACCAAAACAGCTGGATACAGTCGCGTTGGATTTAACTCAATTCCAGCTAGACCACTTAGAATTGGAGCGGGAAGAACTGAGGGTAGCGCAACATATTTTTTTAATGGAGCTGTTGATGAAGTTAGAATTTGGAATTATGCCCGTACCCAGACACAAATTAACTACAACAAAAGTTTTAACCTATCTGGACAAGAATCAGGTTTAGTCTCTTATTATCAGTTTGAGAGTGGAACTGCAACAAATAAAACCGGAGTCAATGGTACAAATGGAACATTACACAATTCACCAACAACTGTATCGGGGACAATTTTATTCCCAACTTCTGGATCAAATTCAGGTAATGTAGATGAGGAGTCGCCAATAGGAACATTAGTCGGAAACCTGGTAGCTAATGATCCAGACTCTCCTAATCTAACTTATTCTTTGGTAGGTGGTAATGGCACTAATGACATGCATAATTCATTATTTTCTGTTTCAGGTAATCAGCTTTTAGTTGCTGGAAATATTGATTATGAAACTAACTCATCTTTAAGTATATATGTGCAGGTATCCGATGGAGTTAACGCTTCAGCTAGGGCTTTGACTATAGATGTTAATGGTGTAAATGGACCCCCAAAAATTTCATCTGTTGAATTTATTGATGATAATTCGAATTCAAAGGTATCAGTAACTTTTAATGAACCAGTATTTAATACAAATGGTGCCTCAGGAGACATTGAAGCCAGTGATCTGAATATGAAATGGGGAAGCGGACTTGATGGAGTTATTTATAATTATTTTTCAGAGAGTCCGTCTAGCGTTGTCAAACAAGGTAATACCTATATTTTAGAGCTAGGAAATGGTGGAAAAAATACCATGCAAATGCCATGGACTTACTATAAATTAATTATTAATCCTTTGACAAATTCAATATATGATTCCAGTGGGATTCCAGCTACTACATCACAGACAAATAACGAATTAATATTAATCGAATCTGATGGAGATGGTGTTTTTGATCAATTTGATCAATGTCCAAATACCCCCAATGGAGCATCTGTGGACAGTGATGGTTGTGCTGAGAGTCAAAAAGATCCAGATAATGATGGTATCACTGG
>CAZYFB010000156.1:0-2562 GCA_964646655.1 uncultured bacterium | reverse complement strand
TATTTCATCAGTAGTAGCTCATACTGGAAATCCAGGTCAGGTAAATTATACTGCATCAAAAGCAGCTATTTCGGGAATGATGAAATCACTAGCTTTAGAATTATCAACAAGAAATATTACAATTAACAGTGTAGCACCAGGTTTCATTAAGTCTAACATGACCGACAAACTCAATGATGATCAAAAAAATGCTATTTTAGACAGGATTCCTATGAAAAAACTTGGTGATTCTTCTGATATAGCAAAAGCAGTGGGTTTTTTATGCTCTGAAAATGCTAGTTATATCACAGGTCAAACCTTGCATGTAAATGGCGGCTTGGCATTAATTTAATTATTTAAATATTAACTATAATGTGGTACGAACTTTTAAATTCATTACTAAGAGGTTTTTAAAATGAGCGATATTGAAGAAAGAGTAAAAAAAATTGTTGTTGAACATTTAGGTGTTGAAGACGCTAAAATTCAAAGTGACTCAAAGTTTATTGATGATTTAGGCGCCGACAGCTTAGACACCGTCGAACTTGTTATGGCATTTGAAGAAGAATTTGGTTGTGAAATACCAGATGATGCTGCTGAAAAAATTGTAACGCTTAAAGATGCAGTTACTTATTTAACAGCTAATTCAAATTAGTTTAAGAAAAAATAACAATTGAGGCGAGTAGTAGTTACCGGATTAGGAACCATTAATCCTTTAGGTAATAATGTTAGCTCTTCATGGAGCTCACTCACCAATTCTAATAGTGGTATTTCAAGAATCACTAGTTTTGAAGTTGATAACTATCCTTGTAAAATAGCAGGCTCTATAAATGACTCAAAGATTAATGATGAAATTGTAAGCCCAAGAGATCAGAGAAAAATGGATAGATTTATTACTTTGGGTTTGATAGCTGCAGATGAAGCAATAAAGGACTCAGGCTTCATATCAGAAAATGAAAGCTCTTTAAGATCTGGAGTAATGGTTGGATCTGGAATTGGTGGACTCGACACTATTTACAGAAATGCCTCAACATTAGATAACCAAGGTATAAGAAAAATCTCTCCTTTCTTTATACCTTCCTCTCTAATTAATTTATTATCTGGTCACATTTCAATAAAGTATAATCTTAAAGGACCAAATAGCTCTCCAGTTACCGCTTGTGCCACGGGCACACATGCAATTGGAGACTCATTTACAATTATTAAAAATAATAAAGCTGATCTAATGGTTTGTGGGGGGGCAGAGGCCGCAATATGTCCTTTAGGCATATCTGGTTTTTCTGCTGCACGTGCACTTTGTGATACTTTTAACGATAATCCTACAAAAGGATCTAGACCATGGGATAAAGACAGATCAGGGTTTGTAATGGGAGAAGGAGCAGGTGTTATGGTAATTGAAGAATTGGAGCATGCGAAAAAACGAAATGCTAAGATATATGGAGAAGTGAAAGGTTATGGAATGTCAGGTGATGCTTTTCATATAACAAAGCCATCTGAAGATGGAAACGGAGGCTATAGAGCAATGGAAATGGCTTTAAAAGAGTCTCAACTTAATGTTGAGGATATAGAATACGTAAATGCTCATGGCACATCTACTAAGGCAGGTGATACAATTGAATTAAATGCAGTTGAAAAATTATTTTGTTCCAATAAACAAATGTATATGAGCTCAAATAAATCAGCAATGGGACATCTTTTAGGTGCAGCTGGAGCGGTTGAAGCTGTATTTTCTATAAAAACTCTTGAGACTAAAACGCTTCCACCTACATTAAACTTGGATAATCCAGATGCAAAAACATCAATTAATTTGATACCACATGATTCAATTTCCAAATCTATCAAAAATGTAATATCTAATTCATTTGGTTTTGGTGGAACTAATGCAAGTTTAATCTTTGGGCATTAAAAGCAATAACTTCTGTATAGTACTTTCATCTCCATCAGGAGCGGGAAAAACTACTATATCAAAAATGTTATTAAAAAAAGATAAATTAATATCCTTATCAATTTCATGCACAACTAGACCCAAAAGAAGAGGTGAGATAAATAAAAAGGATTATATCTTTTTATCTGACTCGGATTTTAAGAGAGCTGTTAACAATAATAAATTTATCGAACATGCAAATGTTTTTGGTTTTAAATATGGTACCCTTAAACAAACTGTTTACAATTTTTTTAAGAAAAAAAAAGACGTATTGTTCGATATAGATTGGCAAGGTTATCAACAATTAAAACAAAGCAATCTGGAAGTTGTTGGCATTTTTATATTACCTCCAAATAAAAAAGAATTAATTAAAAGACTAAAAACAAGAGCCAGAGATACCAAAGATGAAATGAAAAAAAGAATGAGTCTTGTTCAAAATGAAATTTCTCATTTCCCCGAGTATGACTATGTTGTAATAAATAAAAATTTAAATACGTGTGTTGATCAAATAAAGAATATTATTGAGTCAGAAAGATTAAAAAGATCTAGGCTTATTAATATAACAACTTTTGTTGACAAAATTATAAATTAATTGCTCTAAATAGTTTTATAAATTCTTCTAATTTTAAATTCTCAACTCGTAAGCTTAAATCAAATTTATC
>CAZYFB010000155.1:0-2579 GCA_964646655.1 uncultured bacterium | reverse complement strand
TTTATACCGAGCTCTCTTTCTAACGTTTCGATAAAGTCTAGAAGACTTTCGCTTTTGGAATTACCAATATTCACGACCCTCCACGGGGCATTATTCGACATCGAATCAACGGCTATCTTCTCTCCCCCTAAAACGGGTGGGAGACACATCAGTCTCAGAATCGCATGAACAAGATCTTCTACGTAAGTGAAGTCACGATACATCTCTCCGTGATTAAATACATCTATCGGCTTTGAATCCAGAATGGCCCGAGTGAATTTAAACAGCGCCATATCTGGCCTGCCCCACGGACCGTAAACAGTGAAAAAACGAAAGCATGTTGTCGGAATATCAAACAGATGAGCGTAAGAGTGAGATAAGACCTCACCTGCTTTTTTTGTTGCGGCATAAAAAGACATCGGGTTGTCGGTTGGATCTAGTTCGCAAAACGGCATTTTGTCTAGCCCTCCATAAACTGAGGAAGTCGAAGCAAACATAAAATGCTGAATTTCTCTCGCCTTAACTAGCTCGAGTAAATTACTAGTCCCCACTAAATTCGACGATACGTACGCTTCAGGGTTTTCTATTGAATAGCGTACTCCGGCTTGGGCGGCCAGATGTATAACGACATTCGGTTTAAAAGAGTTGAAAACTCTAGACAAAGCTTCCTGATCCTCTAACTGCAGTTTCTCGCTATCAAACCCGTTAAGTCCAGTCAGTCTAGCATGACGGTTTTGTTTCAACTTTACGTCATAGTAAGGGGTAAAAGAATCAACCCCGAAAACCTCATACCCCTCTTTTAACAGGAGGTCACATAAGTGGTATCCGATAAAGCCAGCTGAGCCCGTTACGAGTATTTTCATTTTTTTGACCGTACGTGCACTTCGATCAGATTCACTGTTCAACCTTTTCGTGTCGGATCTTCGCATAAGATCGCCCCGCGGCCTAACACGATTTCTGGCTAAAGTTACAGGCCGATTGTCCTTATAAATCTAAGATCTAGTACAGTAAGTTATGCAGAGTCGGTGTTAAGGAGAGAGCCTCAAGATGACAAACAGTATAAGCGTTTTGGCAGAAGCCGTTAGAAATAGCGAACGCCCCGTATTCTTCACCGGAGCAGGAATAAGCACCGAGTCAGGAATTCCAGATTTTCGAAGTCCGAAAACTGGACTGTGGAACCAGATGCAACCCATACAGTTTCAGGACTTTATGCGCTCTGAAGAAATTCGGAAGGAATCCTGGTCTCGGAAATTTGCAGGAACAAGCAACATGGAGGCGGCTAAGCCTAATCTAGGCCACCGGGCCTTGGTGGAATTATTTTCTCTAAAAAAATGCCACGGCGTCATCACTCAAAACGTGGACAACTTACATCAGGAATCAGGTCTACCAGAAGAGCTGATCGTCGAGCTGCACGGGAATGCAACTTATGCCAAGTGTTTGGACTGTGCGAAACGTTACCAGCTCAATTTAGTTAAAAAGGAATTTGAGAAAAACGGATCGGTATCGCCCTGCCAGACCTGTGGAGGAATTATCAAGACGGCGACAATTTCTTTTGGACAAGCCATGCCTGAGGAGGAGATGACTATGGCAGCAAACATGACAAAAGAATGTGATCTAATGATCGTGCTTGGGTCCTCATTGACGGTATACCCTGCGGCAGCATTTCCAGAGCAAGTCGCGGCCTCCGGCAAACCCGTGGTGATAATAAATCGAGAGCCAACCTCGCTGGATAACCAAGCTTTCCTCCGAATTGGAGAGGGAATCGGCAAAACTATGAGCTCCATCGTCGATGAAATCAAAGCCCACGCCTGAGGCCTCAGTTCGAATCTAATGAATATAGTACCGAGCGAAAAAGAGCTTCGAGCCCTAATAATCAAGATGCTTCCAGAATGGTATGAAGACTCATTATTAGGTTTCAGATATTTGGATGGTGGTTTTACTAACAACAATTTTGTGTTCGAACGCCGGTATCACAACCTCAGGAAAAAGTATGTCCTTCGATCGCCAGCCATAGCTCAACCGCTGCAAAATAGATTCAATGAATTTCATCTATATCAATCGCTTAAGGCTGATATATCTCCTGATCTGATAGCTTTTGACACAGACTCGGGAGCGATGATCACATGTTATGTAGAAGGTCCGCTTCTTGTTGACTCTCCTCCGAGCTGCCATGAGCCTGACAAGTTAGTTGGCTATATTAAAAGTTTGCATAGCGTCCTCCCGAGCACGGAGAAGTGTTATGACCTGTCAAGCCTGATGTCAGCATACGTGCCTACATTCAAGGAAAGAGATTTTCCTGAGATTAGAAGACTTAAACAATACACCTCTTGTCACAACGACCTGAATCCATGGAATATCATCGTCAACTCGGATAACTGGGTAACACTCGACTGGGAATCATTTGGCCTGAACGACCCTGTATTTGATATTGTAACTCTTTGTATGGGACTTAATTCGACAGATAAGACACTAAAAGATTCAGTGGAACAATATTGTGGGGCGCTAGACCCTCTAAGACTCCATCATAACCTCCTCTCCTTCTGGCTGAGGGAGTGGGGATGGGCCAAGTATCAAATATCAAAAGGAAATAGAAAGGTCGG
>CAZYFB010000154.1:0-2632 GCA_964646655.1 uncultured bacterium | reverse complement strand
TAGTGCACTTTCAAAAAATTCAGTGGCTACTTATGTACAAGAAAAAGAGGCTCGAGAAGCAGCTGAAGAGAAAAATCGCTATTTAACCAAACCTCAAATAGAAAAGAAAATAAGACTACTCCGTAAAGCTATGGAAGAAGCTGCAAAATCCCTTGATTTTATTGAAGCAGCAAATTATCGCGATGAAATTAAGAGTTTAAAAGACCAATTATAAATGTCATATTTTAAATCAATTATGAAAGCTTTTAAAGGTAAATTTATTATAACTTATAATTAATGATTAGAAAAAAAAATAAACTCTTCTTATACTGCTTATTGATGGTTGGATCGCTAAATTATGCTCAAGAACTAAGTGCAATAGTATTAGATAGTTTGAATAAAAATCCCATTCCTTTTGCTAGTATTTATTTTAAATCAGGTATTGGGGTAGTTTCAAATGAAGAAGGCGAATTTAGATTACAGTATGATAATGTATCAAAACAAGATTCTGTTTTTATCTCCTGTATGGGATATGAAACACTAGGGATTAAGCTTGAAAAAATAGTTGACAGCATCTTTTACTTAAATCCTAAAGCCATTACACTAAAATCTGTGATCTTAAGCAATAAAGAAGTTGACGTAAATCAGCTCATAAAACTAGTTAAAGAAGATATCCCTGATAAATATGAATTAGGCTATACTCGTAAAAAATTATTTTTTAGAGAAACAGGTCTTTCAGAATTAAAAACCCTGAACGTAAAAATTAAAAAATCATCTATAGATGAGTTCAATCAATCTTTTTGGGATAGTACTCTTCAAAAATTGCCAAGAAAAAACGAGTGGTATCAAGAATTTGCAGGAACTCTTTATGGTGATTTTGAAAAAGAAACTCAAAAATTAGAAATCGAAAAAGCACTAGACTTAGAGGATAAAAATAATTCTGCAATTTTTGAAAATATTGAGAAGGTTTTTGATACGATTCTAAAAGAAAATATCAAAACAAACTCCTACTTTAAAGTACGTTCTGGAATTATTGGAGGAAAAGTTGAAGCAGAGGATTTTTCTTCTTCATTAAAAGATAATGATACAATGAGTCGAGAAGAAAAAGATAAAAAGAAAAAAGAGAGTGTTCACTCCTTAAGAAAAATAGCTTCAACTAACTTTTTAGACGATATTTTTGAGGAAGAAAAGTTCAATTTATCTGTGATCAAAAAGTCCTCAAAATATAATTATAAACTAATCGATTTCACTTATTTTAAAGACACTCCAGTGTATGTAATCGAATTTAACCCAGATGGAAATTCTGATTTTGCAGGTAAAATCTATATTGATGCAGACAAAAAGGCACTGATTCGTCTTGAATACAAAAACATTCAAAATGTTCGTGACTTTAGTATGTTTGGTATTTCATTCATGCTTGATCTTCAGGAATTAATCATACAATTTAAAAAATTATCTAGTGGTAAATACAGTCTTGAATATTTTGAATTCACCACTGGATTTGATGGTGGTTTTGAACGCCCATTGGTTATAATTGAAAAAAATAAATTAGTTAAAGGTCGTAATAAGCAAAACCAACTTAAAATGGATCTTAATGTTAAAAACCGTCAATACCAAAAATTACAATTAGTTGTGTTTGAAACCGTTCCGATTAGTAAGGATGATTTTGAAGCATATAAAGAAATTCCTTCTGTAATTCCTGTAAACCTAACTGAATATGATCCTAAGTTTTGGGAAGACTATTCGATTATTGAACCAAACAAGGCAATTAAGGCTTTTAAAGTGATTGAATAACTATTTCTTTAATTTTCTTATTTTAGACAAAATACATTAAAGTGAAAAAAGTTATTGTTAGCTCCTTTGTTATTCTATTACTTATACAATGTAAAGCCCCAAATAATAATTCAACTCCTATTGAATTTATTATTAATCAATTTGATGTTCCCAACAATCAAATGGAAATTAAGTTTAGAATCACAAACCCCACTCAAGAAGTTTGGGAAGGAGGACAATGGTCATTACACTGGAATCAATTTATTGGTTCTATAAAACCTGGAACTTTACCTGAAGGAATTGTCCTAAAGCCAACAAAGAATAATCAATATTGGATTTTATTTTTCGATCCTCCTAACACACTAAATCCCGGGGAGACCCTCGAGTTTTCTGTAACTGAATCTGGAATCATAAATCGTTTGGTAATGGGGCCTATAGGCTTTTTTGTTTATAACGAAAAAAATGATGAGTTATATGATCTAGAAAGTACTATTGTTTGGAATAATGCTAAGGGGCTTAAGGATTTAAATATTCCCTCTGCGGCTGAGCGATATGCATCCTATGAGGGGATAAGTAATTTATCAAAAGAAAAACTTCATTGGGTGTTACCTGTACCACAAAAAATAAAACAAAAAGAAATTAATAGATCTCTACCAAAATCACTTGATATTAATTTTGGTGAATTTAAACTTAATAGTTCATTTTTAACCAAACGATTACAAAAAGGAACTCAAATTAAAATCTCAAAAAATGAGATTGGTAAAGCTGATATCCAAATAAAACAGAATAATCAGATTCTAAATGAAGGATATTTATTAAAAATTTCTCTTGATCAGATTCAAATTGAAGCCTCATCTGATAGTGGTGTTTTTTATGCCTT
>CAZYFB010000153.1:0-2662 GCA_964646655.1 uncultured bacterium | reverse complement strand
GGAGGGGGAATTATTTTATTAGGTATCATGGCAGTTATAATTCCTGAGGGTTATAAAGTTATTGCTTTACATGGTATGGTTCAGTTGTTTAGTAACACAATTCGAACTTATGTATTTAGAAAATATGTAAAACCTCAACTTATCAAGCAATTTTTAAATGGAGCATTAATTGGAGTCTTGTTTTCTATAGGAATAATAATAGCACTTATTTATTATTTTGAAGTACAATCAGCAAATGAGATTAAAGTTGAAGTCTTAAAACCATTTATCGGTTTATTTATTGTATGGAACCTTTTTTTAAAAGGTACTAAAAAAGTAAAAATTGTTAAATCTTTCGTTCCAGTTGGATTAGTTGCAGGGTTAAGTTCAATTTTTGTAGGCGCTGTTGGACCATTGATTGCACCTTTCTTTCTAATCAAATCTTTTAACAAGGAGCATATCATAGCTAATAAAGCTGCTGCTCAAATGATTACTCACCTTTCTAAGATACCATTATTTATTTATTTTTTTAATATTGATTACAAAGCAGAGATAAAAATTCTCATACCATTGATTTTGGCAGTTTATATTGGTACAAATTTTGGAAAGCAAATACTCTATTTCATTCCAGAATTATTATTTAAAAAGTTATTTAAGATATCATTGTTTATTATAGCCGTTCATTTAATAATAAATAACTAATTATTTTTATACAAACAGCTCCATTAGGAGCTGTTTGTATTTATAAAACATTTATCATATCTTTTATAAACAAATCTTATAAATAAACATAGATTAAACGATTATGAAAATATACTTTGCAGGCTCAATTAGAGGTGGTAGAGAAGAAGAAGAGACATATTTAAAGTTTATAGAGCATTTAGCTACTTATGGGCAGGTACTAACTGAGCATGTTGGTAAAAAGGGAATTGATATTAGTGAAGAAAAAAATTCAAATGAATTTATCTATGAAAGAGATATAGATTGGCTTAAATCTTGCGATGTGATGGTTGCTGATGTAACGGTTCCATCTCTTGGTGTGGGTTATGAAATAGCATATGCTGAGTCAATAAATATACCGATACTATGTTTGTTTAATAAAGCTCAAAAAAAACCATTATCTGCAATGATATTAGGTAATCAAAAATTAGAATGTTCTAACTATACAAATCTTAATGAAGCAATTTCTGCTATAGATCAATTTTTTAGTAAAGAAAGTAAATGATGTTACGTTTAATTTTAATTATTTCAATATTTAGTCTATCTATTTCAGAATCAATTGGTCATAGAAATATTTACAAGACTAAAAATGATAGACAGTTTGACAATTCATTAAATACCTATAATAATCGAAATGAGGCAGAATTAATAGATTATATACAATCTACTATAGAAACTAATAATATTCCTGGATTGTCTGTATCTGTGATAAATCAAGGTAATATCGTTTGGAGTAAATCCTTTGGGATGGCTAATGTAGATGATAATGTAGAGGTAGATGAAAATACAAAATTTATGCTAGCTTCAGTATCTAAAACAGTAACTGCAGCAGCATTGATGCAATTATGGGAAAATGGATTAATCAATCTTGATCTAGATATTAGTAATTATCTACCTTTTGAAGTCAACCATCCAGACTATCCAATTATTCCTATTACCGCTAGAATGCTTCTTACTCATACATCAGGAATAAGAGATAATTGGGGAGTAATGGATTATTATTCAGGCGATCCAGATATTGAATTATTAGATTATTTAGAGCAATATCTAGTTCCAGGCGGTGAGCTTTATAACTCTAATCTTAATTACACTAATAATCAACCAGGAACGTCTTTTTCATATAGTAATAATGGTGCAGCTTTAGTGGGTCTTTTAGTGGAAACTATAAGTGGTATGCCATTTAATCAGTATTGTAATCAAAATATATTTGAACCACTGAGTATGGATAGTAGATGGTTTTTAAATGAGCTAGATGTAAATAATATTGCGATGCCATATAATTTAGATAACGGGTCTGGTGATAATTGTTATGATATTGGCTGTGGTGTTTTTAATGGATCAAATCCTTGTCAATGTGATCAGGCTTGTCTTGATTATGGTGATTGCTGTTTTGATTATGAGCAGACTTGTGGTGAGGATGGAACTGGTAGTGGAGATGCAACATATGACCCTATAGGTCACTATGGATATGCAGACTATCCTTCTGGACAGCTAAGAACTTCATCAAGAGATTTAGCTAAATTTTTGATTCTATTTAGTAATGGCGGGTCATATCAAGGCACGAGAATTTTAGAAGAAGAAACAGTTAATTTGATGAAAACTATCCCTTTTGAAAATATTAATAATCAGCAAGCTTACATGTGGTATTACAAATTACAAAACTTGAGATATCTATTTGGGCATAATGGGGGCGACTTAGGTGTTATCACTGATATGTTTATGTCTAATAATACAGGTGTGGGTGTAATTGTGCTTTGTAATATTTCAAATTATAGCGCAATGATAAATATTGAAAATGCCATATTTGATTATTCAGATACTTATGGGTTTAATATTCTAGGAGATTTAAATAATGATTTTACCGTTAACATATTAGATGTTATACTTGTAGTTGATGTTATATTAAATTCAGAATATAATCCAAGTGCTGATATTAATAATGATGATCAAATAAATATACAGG
>CAZYFB010000152.1:0-2679 GCA_964646655.1 uncultured bacterium | reverse complement strand
GCATTTTTTTTACTTTTTAAAGATGAAATAACAATTGCATATTCATAACCTGGATTGTTTTTAATTTTACTTTCCCCATAAGCTATTGAATTTATTCTTTTTGGATTTGTAATTTTTGGTCTGATGTAATTTAGAATTGTTTGGTTTCTTTCTTCTGTTAATTTCAAATTATAAATAGAAGACCCTCTACAATCTGCGTAAGATGAAATTTCTAGATTTAAATCAGGATATTCGTTAAGTGAAATTACTAGAGAGTCAAGTCTCTGTTTGTAATCAATTTCAAGGTTAGATTTATCAAATTTATAGTAAATGGGTCTAAAGACACCTTTAAAATCAATTTCTCTAGGTACTAATTCAACAGTTATATTTTTTGAATTAATACCAGATCCTGTCACTTGATATGTAAAAAAATCATTTCCTTTTTTATCTGAATCTTGAATATATAAAAAAGATCCATTTGAATTGAAAATTAAATTTCCTTTACTGGTTCCTTGAACTAATTTTGCCTTTAAAGGAATTATTTCTATTAAAGGATCCTCTGAAAACATTAAATTTAAATCATTTTTAAGGACATTATTAAACCCAACTACAAGGGTATCATTTTTTTTGAATTCATATTTATCATTTTCACCCTTTAAATTTGGAATAAATTTGAATGAATATATATCATCGTCGCCTTTACCTCCTTTTCTGTTTGAACTTATAAATCCAGTTTGGTATTTCTTATTAATCGATAATGAAAAATCATCACCTTCTGAATTAAAGGGTTTTTCTAAAACTTTACTTTCCCATCGATTAGCAAATCTATTAAAAGCTATCATTAATTTTAGTTTTTTATTTGTGCTTCTAGAAGAATAAAATAAAATATCATTATCGTATAAAAAGGGAAATACTTCATCTTCTGATGTATTAATGTCTTTGCCTAAATTTTGTATTTGTCCAGAGATTACTCCCTTTTCAAGTTCAACATAATAAAGATCCATACCACCAAAACCGTTTGGACGATCACTAGCAAAATAAAGGCGTTTTCCATCAGGAGAAACACTTGGATGTAATGTTGAATAACCATCTATATTTATAGATAAAGGAATTGGCATTTTCTTTTCGATGTCTTCAAAAGGTAATTGATATAAATCCAGCTGTACTTTCTTATTTT
Source organism: uncultured bacterium (assembly GCA_964646655.1). Lineage (GTDB taxonomy): Bacteria > Fidelibacterota > Marinisomatia > SCGC-AAA003-L08 > D37C17 > TMED6. The sequence goes on along the minus strand of CAZYFB010000152.1, from coordinate 1,523 downwards.
TATCAATTTTATTACTGCTTCGTGTTAAATAAAGTACATTATTAGTGCGATCAAGTGCTAAGGGACCATCTTGATATTTTGAATTGAAACGAAGATCAAGTTCACTAATCCCAGATGTATTTAAAGAATCAAAATCAAAATTTGCTTTAAAAATATTATATACTTGATTTTCTGTAGTCAAATTTTTTATTCTTTGCCTCTGATTACCCAGAAAATAGAACATAGGATCATTTGAATCTAAAATTATTGCGCCAAATTCTGATTTATCAGAATTCATATTTAAATTTTTTAGGTTATAAGAGTCATTTCTAGCTTTTAGATTTTTTTTGAAATTTGATTCGATTTTTAGCTCGGTAGCTTTTTCAATATATTCATCTGATAATTTTTTGTTATCAGAAATTAAAAAAGCATAGTTATAATAATCAAGGACAGAGACTTTTTTTGTTTCTAAAAGAGGTTTTAAAACTTGTGCAGCTTGGTTTAGATCACCTTTATTTTGTAGAAATTTTGAAAGTATTCTTCTTTGATTTGCAGTTAAATCTTTTTCATTTAGAGAATATAACTTAATTGCTTTTTCTTCTTGTCCGTTTGAAGAGTAATAATCTCCCCATTTCAATAAATATTGATTTTCATTTTTTTTTGTTATGGATGAATTTGATTGACTTTTTGCAAAAAAGCAAAATAGACTAATTAAAAAAACAGATATATTTTTCATAATTAAAATAATCTAGGTGAACGTAAAACACCTTTAAACTTAGAGAGAAATTGAAATCTTAATAAAATTTCATGGGTTGTATTTGTTATTCCATACCTTTGATTACCAATCGATCCCTGATAAGCGTATCCTAAACTTAGGCTTTTATTTATATAAATCCCTGCAATAGCTCCAAAATAACCTCCTGTTTTTCGAGAAGGGATTACTTTTTTTAGTGAGGCTCTATATTGAGGACCAATCCAAAACTTATTATTTATGACTACCCACAGGCTATTATCATAAATTGTTTCTGTCTCAGCTGTTTTTTGAAAAAGTATACTAGGTTTAAGTTGAATAGAATTGCTTAATTTAATTAGTCCCCCCGTAAGTATATAAAAATTCCTTTGAATATTGAAAGTATCTTCTTCAAGTAGAAAAGGTATTCCTAGGCCCAGATAAAATTTGGGACTGTATAGGTAAAAACCTGTTCCAAAATTTAAATTTAACTCATTTTGTGTTTGAATTAAAAATAAATTATCATTCGACTGAACTGTTTGAATATTAGAAAGATCTAGTGAATTCATCCTACCTGACATTTTCAAGCCTAATCCTAATTTTAAATTATTTTCATTTAGCTTGAGATGATAGGAGAAATCAATAGAGCCCGAAGTGTTTCTTGCAGGTCCAATCCGATCATTAAACGCCGAAAAACCGACACCTATTTTTTCAGAAAGATTTGTTCCTAAACTTAGAGCCTGAGTTTCAGGAGCTCCATCTATATTTAGCCATTGAGAATGATTTAGAATACTTAATTGAGTATAACTTTGGG
>CAZYFB010000151.1:0-2681 GCA_964646655.1 uncultured bacterium | reverse complement strand
CTACCGTCGCCTCTCTAAACAATACACTTGAAAATTTATCTTCAAATCTTCTATTTTTTTTTGGGTATTCGCCAGATGGGTCAAAATCATGTAAAGGAACTTTTAGGTGATTGCTCATACCCCCTAAAAATATATTAGATCCATGCGTGAATGACTTAGCATATGAATCTCTATTATTATGCCATTTCCCAGTTCCGAAAGTTACATATCCAGCCTCTTTTAATAACTGAGGCATAGTTTCGTCTTCAGAAGTTATCGCTCCTTGAATATTAAACTTAAGAACATTCTTTCCTGTCATCATCATTGCTCTACTGGGCATACATATAGCACCAGTTTTACCACCCATGATGTGCGCATGGGTAAAAGTAGTGCCTTCGCTAACTAATCTATCAATATTAGGTGTTGATACTTCTTTATTTCCTAAACCATTGATAGTATTAAAGCTCTGATCATCTGATAATAATAATAAAATGTTTGGCTGATTTATTTTTACTTCTCCTCCTGTTTTAGTGCTTCTACAACTTATCATCATCAATGATAATAATGTAAAAAGGACGAAATTATTTTTATATTTTTTCAATTTTTCAATTTAAAATTTAATTCCAAAATTTGTTTCTTAACTCAATTAATTCAGGGTACGATTCGTCTGTATCTTTAAGCTCTTGCTTTTTGACTAGCAATTCTGCCTTAAGTTCTTTTATAATCTGCTGGTATTTCTCAACAGTATATAAGTTGTTCATTTCTTTAGGATCGTTCTTTAAATCATAAAACTCCCAATATGGCTCTGTAATCTCGCTTAAAGCTCCATTTTGATTTAATGGAAGTCCGTAAAAAAAGATTAATTTGTAGTCCTTGGTTCTAATTCCATAATGTCCAGGAATATAGTGATGAGCCATATGCATCCAGTACCTATAATACATAGACGTTCTCCAGTCTGTTGGTGTACTGCCAAATAAATTTGACTTAAAACTTCTTCCTTGCATTTTTGAAGGGACTTCTGCTTCAGCAAACTCTAAAAGGGTAGGAGCAAAATCAATATTTAAAACCATGTCATTATTTACCTGTTTGGGATTGATCTTTGCCGGATATCTAATTACCATAGGCATACTCAAAGATTCCTCATACATCCAACGTTTGTCAAAATAATCATGCTCTCCTATGAGCTGACCCTGGTCTGATGTATAAATTACAATGGTATTTTCAGCTAGACGATTATCATCTAGATAGTCTAAAATACGACCTACATTTTCGTCTATAGCAGCTACTGTGCGCAAATAGTCTTTTGAATACTTTTGGTAGGCTAAATGAGTCTTTTCTCTTTTGGTCATCCCTAAGGTATCAATGATTCCAGTTGGCCATCCTTCACGAGTTACCTGATGAAGCATATTCCTTTTAGGGTATCTGTCGGAAATTGAGGACCCATACCTTTCACCTTTCAAAGGACCATGATTGCCATTTTCATATAAACTATTTGGCTCTGGAATTTCTTTATCAGCAAATAAATGCTCGTGACGCTTTGCAAATTCCCATAAACCGTGTGGTGCCTTATGATGCGACATTAAAAAGAAAGGTTTACTCTTATCTCTATTTTCAAGCCATTTGATGGATTCATCAGTAATTACATCAGTTACGTATCCTTTATAAACCTTTCCACCTTTATTATGATATTTCCATTGCTTACCTATTTCTTTAAGTTTTGGATTGTTATATAAGCCTTGTCCAGGTAATACGTTATAATAGTCAAAACCAGTGGGCTCAGTGTGCAGATGCCACTTACCAACCACCGCGGTAGAATAACCAGCTTTCTGCATTAACTTACCAAGGTGATTGCTTGAACTATCAAAGTCATCTTTAAGGGTGAATACTCCGTTTAGTTGACTGTACTGCCCTGTTAAAATCGCCGCTCTGCTTGGTGTGCAAATAGAATTTGTAACAAATACATTATGCATTAAGACACCTTCTTTGGCAATACGATCTATATTTGGTGTTGGAGCAATTTCAGCAAGCCTTGATCCATAAATACTAATAGCATTTTTAGCATGATCATCAGACATAATAAAAATGATGTTAGGTTGTTTTTGGTTTAGCTTCTCTTTGACACCAGAATTTTTGTTTGATGGACTATTGCAACCATAAATGAATACAGATAGAAACACTAATGCAGCAATTCCTTGTTGATATCTTGTCATCTTCAATTAAAAAAATTTAATGAGTTCATGACAACACAAATACTAGCCATGAACTCATAATAAAATAATTAATTATAACCTTCGTTTTGGGTCATATTAGAGTTTGATTCTATTTCTGCAGCCGGGATTGGAAATAATATGTGGTAGGGTTGCACATTTTCTGACCAACCAACCACTTTAGTTTTGGACGGATCGCCTTCACCTGTGGTTTCTTCTTGTCCTTTTACCTCGGCCATGAACTTGTCCAAACCTGCTCTTACAACATCAAATTTACCATGTCCTTCAAAACATAATTCTCTTGCTCTTTCCCAAAAAATGAATTCCTTTAAATTATCTCCCGTTAAGCTTCTATCGACCAGAGCAGGATAAGAACCACCATTTTGAGCGCGCGTAAGAATCAAGTCTAATGCATCATGAGCGTCACTATCAAGCCCTAACTCTGCCGCAGCCTCTGCATATACTAAAATTACATCAGCAAAACGTAAAATGGGT
>CAZYFB010000150.1:0-2685 GCA_964646655.1 uncultured bacterium | reverse complement strand
AACATATAACGTAATGTTGTCACATTCGATACATCCCAATTACTAATATCACTGTTAAAGGTTGTCTTGTTATAAAAAAGGGAGTTCATATCCGTTATAAGAGATACATCCCAGGTATTAATATCTCCATAGGCAGCAAGTGCTGTCTCATTATCTGTTATCCATACATTGATTGCAGCTTGCAAATCTGCCTTTGTTTCAGGTTGATATACACCTTGAAGGGGACAAAATGATTGCCATTCAGGATATGGCCAACTTGTATTGCTTGAAAATGAATTATGTATAGCACATCTATTTTCATCTGATATAGCATCCGCATTTTCAAACATACCTGTCCAATCACTCACATTCGATACATCCCAACTGGATATATCTTGATCAAAAGCATCATTATTTTTAAACATATTTTTCATAACATATGTTCCCGATACATCCCAACTGGATATATCTCCATTAAATGGTGATGATTCAAACATGGCTTGCATAGATGTTACGTTTGATACATCCCAATCTAATAGGTCTTGATTGAATGATGTATTAAATAAAAACATATACTTAGTATTAGTTGCACTTGATACATCCCAGCCCGATATATCTCCATTAAAATCAGAGTTATGAAATAAACTTTGAAAAGAAAGTACATTTGAAACATCCCAAGCTGATAAATCTGCAATTAAACTTGTTGTTCCAAAAAACATACCAGTGATTGTTGTGGCACCTGATAAATCCCATGTTTCTAATCCTATGCCTTCAAAACTAGTTGCATCCCTAAACATATACGTACAACCGTTCGCATCTGGAATGTCCCATCCAGATACATCACCATTAAAACTAGTCGCATCATCAAACATGTAACGCATATCAACAACATTACTTGTATTCCAATTTGGTAAATTTTGATTAAAATCGTACGCATTTTGAAACATTATCTCCATATCAGTCACATTGGATACATCCCAACTGGATATGTCTTGATTAAAACTATGAGCATTTCTGAACATTGCAAGCATGGTTGTTACATTGGATACATCCCAACCTGATAAATCCTGATTAAATGCTCTTGCATTATCAAACATAGAGTTCATAGCAGTTACATTCGATACATCCCAAGATGATAAATCCTGATCAAAAACTAAATTATTCCTAAACATATACCGCATATTGGTTACGTGAGATACGTCCCAGCCAGATATGTCTCCATTAAATCCTTGTAAATTATCAAAAAGACTAGTGAAATCTGTAACAAGTGAAACATCCCAGTTTGCAATCTCACCACAAGAATATAATGCAGCTTCATTATCATTTACATAAAGTGACGCCGCGTGTCTTAACTCAGCTATATTAACTGGCTGAAATGAACCATCGAATGGACAATTCTCAAACCATTCAGGATATGGCCATATTGGATTGGTGTGAAACGACATGTGAATAGCACATTTATTTTCATCTGATAAACCAGTACCCCAAAATATCATATTATTATTAAATCCAAAATTTGTCACATTCGATACATCCCAAGATGAAATATCCTGATCAAAACTCGTAGCTTGTTCAAACATCCTTGACATACTTGTTACATTGGATACATCCCAGCTTGACAGATCCTGATTAAACTCATTATTGTAAAAAAACGTACCACCCATATTGATTACACTTGATACATCCCAATTTGATATATTACCATTAAATGTCGAATATTGAAATGTCCCATTCATCTGTGTTACATTGGATACATCCCAAGATGATAGATCTACATTTGTTAAACTTGTGGTTCCTGAAAACATTGCTCCTAAATCTGTTAAATTAGATACATCCCAAGTCTCTAATCCAATACCTTCAAAGCTAGATGCTCCATTAAATATTGATTCAGATCTATTGGTAACAATGCTAGAGAACACCCAACCGGATACATCACCGTTAAATGATGTAGCATTTTTAAACATATTTAACATATCTTGAACATTGCTAACATCCCAATTTGACAGATCATGGTTAAATGATGTTGCACCATAGAACATGGATTCCATATCTGTAACATTCGAAACATCCCAGTTGTTTATGCCTGTTCCTTCAAAGCTGGTTGCTCCTTGAAACATTTGTTGCATATCTGTGACATTCGAAACATCCCAAGATGATACATCTTGATTAAAAGGAGTATTTACAAAAGTATTATGCATTGTTGTAACATTGCTAACATCCCAACCCGATATATCCTGATTGAAAGATGTTGCATTCCAAAACATATAACGTAATGTTGTCACATTCGATACATCCCAACCCGATAAATTCTGATTAAAACTCTCAGCATTATAAAACATGGCTTGCATAGTAGTTACACTAGATATATCCCAACCTGATAGATCTTGATTAAAACTCTCAGCATTATAAAACATTCTATGCATATTCGTTACACTAGATACATCCCAGCTACTAATATCATCATTAAAGGTTGATTTATCTTTAAAAAGATCATTCATTTCGGTTACAAGCGACACATCCCACGTATTAATATCTCCATACTGAGATAATGCTGATGCCTCATCTGAAACCCATAAATTAACAGCTGTTTGAAGCTCAGCTTTTGTTTGAGGTTGAAACGCTAATAGATTAGCAAAAAAACAGGTAAATAGTAAAATTCTAAACTTATTGTAAAACATTTTGACTCCTCCGCACTTTTTAAATATC
>CAZYFB010000149.1:0-2686 GCA_964646655.1 uncultured bacterium | reverse complement strand
GGCCTCATACTCACTACCTCAAAGAAGGTACTCCAACAATGGGAGGGATAATTATAATTTTATCAATTATCCTTCCCTCCATCCTTTGGTCTAAATTAGATAATTATTATTCATGGATTATAATTGCTGCCACCTTATTTATGGGGACAATTGGGTTTTTAGACGATTATTTAAAAATAGTAAAAAAGTATTCAAAAGGATTAATTGCAAGATATAAGCTTATCGCACAAATTATAACAGGTATCTTTATTGCTTTCATGATTTTAAATTATATAGAAAATCCAAAGATATTTATTGATTACAAAAATGATCAGATACATGAAGTATCAGATACAAGCATTTCTTTGCCGTTTATGGCATCAAATTCATATGATGAAGAAAAAATTAATGGATTTATTGAGTTACCTCAATGGCTATATATAATATTAGTAATTACAGTTATAACAGCGACTTCAAATGCTGTTAATTTAACTGATGGTTTAGATGGTCTAGCAACAGGTTTATCTGCTATTTCAATACTTGCAATGGGTGTAATCGCATATGCATCTGGTCGTGTTGATTTTAGTGATTATTTGAATATTTTGTATTTAAAAGGCTCAGATGAGTTATTAATTTTTTCTTTTGCTACAATTGGTGCATGTTTAGGATTTTTATGGTACAATTCTAATCCAGCATCAGTTTTTATGGGTGATACAGGAAGTTTAGCTTTAGGTACAATTTTAGGAACATTTGCAGTTCTGTTAAGAAAAGAAATTTTATTAATTATAATTGGTGGTCTATTTGTAATAGAGTCTATTTCAGTTATTATTCAAGTTTTATATTTTAGGTATACAAAAAATAAATATGGTGAAGGTAAGAGATTTTTCTTAATGGCTCCTATTCATCACCATTTTGAACAAAAGGGTTTATCAGAATCTAAAATTGTGATAAGATTCTGGATTATTGGAATTTTACTAGCTTTATTTTCATTAAGTACATTTAGGTTACAATAGTGAATAAATACCTACCAATAAAAAACAAAAAAATTGGTATACTAGGTGCTGCTAAAAGTGGAATTGCTGCAGCTAATCTCGCTAAATATCTTGAAGCAAAAATATTTATAAGCGATATAAATGATAAATGTGAAAATGATTTGAATAAGTTTCCACATGAATTAGGTAATCATTCAGACAAAATATTACAAAGTGATATCATAATTAAAAGTCCAGGCATTCCAAATGATATAAATATTTTAAAAAAAATAATTAAGTATAAGATTCCTATAATAAGTGAAATTGAGTTTGCAAGTTGGTTTACAAATGGATTTATAATAGCGTTAACTGGAACTAATGGAAAAACAACAACTGTAAATTTAATTAATCACATTTTAAGTGATAATAATTATAATTCAAAGTTAGGTGGTAATATAGGAATACCATTTTCAGTTAATGTATTAGATGAGTTAAAAAATAATTCTAATGAAAGAATGTATCATGTTTTGGAGTTGAGTAGTTTTCAATTAGAAGACATCAAATTTTTTAAACCACATATATCGATTATTTTAAATATTTCTCCAGATCATTTAGATCACCATAAAAATTTTGATGATTACATAAACTCCAAAATTAGAATATCAAAGAATCAAGACAGTCATGGATATGTAGTATTAAATGACAATAATTTATTACGTCTTCATCCAAATTCTAATGCAAAAAAAATTAATTTTAGAGTTAGTGATGATAATGAATTTTTTATAAATAATAAAAATATCAATTTTGATAATCTTAAAAAATCAATTATTGGAAAACACAATTATGAAAATATTTTATCTGCTTTTGTAGTTTGTAAAATAATGGAGTTAAATGATCAAAAAATTATAAATAGTATTAATTCTTTCAATTATCTTCCACACAGATTAGAATTATTAAATATAAAATCAGATAAACTTTTTTACAATGATTCTAAAGCTACGAATTTAAATGCCACATGTACAGCTATTGAGAGTCTATCTTCAAATATTATTTTGATATTGGGTGGAATTGATAAAAATGATTCAGATTTTAAAATATTAGAAAAATATAAAGATCAAATAGTTAATATTATTTGTTATGGTGAATCGAGAGTTGATATAAAAAATAAATTAAATGGTATTTATAATATTGAAAAGATTGAAAAATTTGAAAAAGCTGTTATAAGATCAATAAACCTAGCAAAGAAAGAAGATTGCATTTTATTGTCTCCTGCATGTGCTAGTTTTGATCAGTTTATAAATTATGAGCAAAGAGGAAATTATTTTAAAAATATTATAAAAACTTATTATGAAAAATAATAATCATCATATTATTTTGCTTTTAACTGTTTCAGCAATAATTCTATTTGGAACTTTTTTAATGTATAGCGCTAGTAGTTCTTTTGCATATTATAAATTTAACAAGTCAGACACTTTTTTTCTTTCAAAACAACTATTTTGGCTTTTGATAGGTATTAGTTTAATTATTTCTATTCAATTAGTTAGTCCTCAAATATTAAATAAATTTTCAATTTACATATTGTTTTTTTCATGGATAATAATGCTGATTCCAATAATTACAAATTTAGGTTCGGAATCAATTGATAGATGGATTAGATACGGAGGTCAGACAATATTAACTACTTCAGATTTAGGTAAACTTGGTATTATTATTTTCACCTCATCATTTATTGATAA
>CAZYFB010000148.1:0-2719 GCA_964646655.1 uncultured bacterium | reverse complement strand
ATAAAGATAAAAATCAAAACCCATACCCCAATTTCTGTAATTAAATTCAGGCCTCATTGAAATTTGATTGTAAATATCACCGTCAATAACAACAGTACCAAAACTGCCAGTCCAAATTGGAGCTTGAGCTGTTAAATTTTCTAAAATTGATTGTGAGTAATTAAATGATAAGAGTATTGTAATAATCGTTATTCTAATTCTCATTTAGAATTCTCAACTTTACCTAGTAGTTTAAAAATATAATAAATCACAACAATATGAATGAACATAAAGATTACTAAAACAAAGAAATAATAGGGCCATTCCGTTGTAAAAAGTAAAGGATTATCAGCAATTGGTGCTTCACATAAATATAGATAATTGGGTGTCAAACCATATATATAACCAATAGTTATATTTATTAAAGCAATAAAAAATGCTAAAATTAAACCATTCCTAAATGCTGATATCCATGAATTCATCCTAAGCTTATAACCATAGTTTATAGATAGATATAAAGGAGCAAGTAATATGGCTCCGTGTGATAAATAAAATTCAGGGAAATAATAACCATCCCACCCATTAATAAATTGAGGTGTAAGTATGGAGTGTACAGCACTGGGAATTCCAAGTAAAACTAAATATTCATAAATACTCTGATTATATTTAAACATAATGTAAATAATAACTAATGAGCTAATACCACATAAATGAAGCGGTAAACTGGTCATTATGTCCCAATGACCCATTCCAGTCATATAACCATGTAAAAATACAAATCTAGCAAAAAATAAAACACCAAGAAATCTTGTGAAAAAAGATCTATTTTTTTCTGAAAGATTATATCCAATAATAACTACTAAGGCGATACATGCTAATGTAATAGAGACTGATGTTAGCCATAACTCTGGATTAGATGCATAACTTAAAGCTTTATCTCTTGCCATAATTACATTCCTAAGTATGCTTTAACTTGTTTTTCGATTTTAGTTTTTAATTTTTTATCTTCTTTAATCGCAGCTTTAACCTTTTCTCTGCCTTGACCAATTTGAGTATCCTCAAATGAAAACCATGAACCTGTTTTGGTAATTATATTTGCTTTTGTAGCTAAATCTATCAAGTCACCTTCATATGAAATACCTTTTCCATACATTATATCAAACTCTGTCATTTTAAATGGAGGGGCAACTTTATTTTTAACAATTTTAACTCTAGTTCTATTACCAACGACCATATCCATATCTTTAATTTGACCAATCCTTCTTATATCAAGACGCAATGAAGAATAAAATTTTAATGCATTACCACCAGTTGTTGTTTCTGGACTTCCAAACATTACACCAATTTTTTGTCTCAATTGATTTATAAATAAAATCGTAGTATTAGTTTTACTAACTAAGGCAGTTAATTTTCTTAGAGCTTGTGACATTAAACGTGCTTGTAAACCCATATGAGAATCACCCATATCACCTTCTAGTTCAGCTTTTGGTGTTAAAGCTGCTACAGAATCAACTACAATTATATCAAGTGCCATTGATCTAACCCAAGACTCAACTATCTCTAAAGCTTGTTCACCACTATCTGGTTGAGAAAGTAATAGATTTCCTATATTTACTCCCAAATTTTCAGCATAATTAGGATCAAGAGCATGTTCCGCATCAATGAATGCTGCATAACCATCATTTTTTTGAGCTTGAGCAATTATATGTAAAGCAAGAGTAGTTTTACCAGATGCTTCAGGACCATAAACTTCGATGATTTTTCCTTTAGGGACACCACCTATTCCAATAGCAGAGTCCAATGAAATTGAACCAGTTGAAATTGCACCTTTAGAATATTTTTTTGCACCTTTATCAGTTAATCTTACTACAGCCTCAGGGTCTTTTGTTTGCTTTTTAATTTGTTCAATGGCAACTTCGATAGCTTTCTGTTTTTTGTCTTGATCCATATTTCTCCTTTAAATGATAAAAAAAGAATTTAATCACTCATTAGTAATGAGTTTAAATTTTAAATAAAACTACTATAGAATATAGTAAATTTCAAAAATCTAATAAATCAATATTATAAAATTTTCTATATTTCTTTTAGAATTCTCCAAAGCATGTATAAAGAAGCTTGCTTTGTCATAATTCTATGAGAATCTCTATCAACATTAAAAATAAATTTTTTAGTTATAATTTCACCAAAATAAAATACACTAACAAAGACTGTACCTACAGGTTTATCGCTTGATCCACCTTCAGGACCTGATATTCCGGTACAAGCTATAGATACGTTAGTTTTAAATTTTTTAGATATGTTTACAGCCATCTTTTCACACACTTGCTGACTGACTGCTCCGTATTTCTGCAAATCGCTACTGGAAATATTAACAATATTTTGTTTAATCATATTATTATAAGCAATAATACTGCCCATAAAAAATTTTGAAGAACCTGGAATATCTGTAATAACTTTGGAAATATATCCTCCTGTACAGGATTCGCTAATAGATAATTTTAAATCATTATTTATAAGATATTTAGATACAATCATCTCAAGTGATACATTATCTATACTATATGCATATTCATCTAAAATGCTTAATAAATCAGTTTTTATTTTTTGTAATTTTGAATTTTTTGATAATGATGTCAATCTGATTTTAACACCTTCGTAACTTGGTAGAAATGAAAAATAAATATCTTTATCATTTTTAAAAATAAAATCTTTTACTTTTTCATATAATTTAGTTTCATAA
>CAZYFB010000147.1:0-2755 GCA_964646655.1 uncultured bacterium | reverse complement strand
AAGAAGCTCCAGCAGCAGAAGAAGCTCCAGCAGCAGAAGAAGCTCCAGCAGCAGAGGAAGCTCCAGCAGCAGATGAAGTTCCATCTGAAGATAAAAATTCAGACACTGAAGATAAGTAATAAACAACTATATTAGGGAGAAGACTATGGAAATGAAGGATCTATTAGATGGCATGATTAAAGCTATTGTGGATAAACCAGATGAAGTTGAAATAAATTTAACTGAAAGTGAAAATACTTTAATTTATGAATTAAAAGTAGGTGAAGGTGATGTTGGTAAAGTTATAGGAAAAAAAGGGAAAAATGTAGGCTCCTTGAGAACTTTACTTTCTGCAGCAACTGCTAAAGCAGGTGGAAAAAGAGCACTTTTAGAAATAATTGAGTAAAAATGATTTAGTTCCATTTGGTTTTTTTGGAAAACCTCATGGTTTAAAAGGTAATATATCTATTAGTTTTTTTAATAAAAAATCTAAACTTCTTAAAAATGAAGATAAAGTTTTTTTTGAAAATCAAGATAGATGTTTTTTGACAATAAAAGATATAAATTATAATTCTAAGAGAAATTTAATTAAATTTGTTGAATATTCAAGTAGAAATGAAATAGAAAAATTTTCAAATAAAATTTATTTTATAGAAAAAGCATTATTACCTGAATTAGAAAATGATGAAAATTATTTTATAGATTATATAGATTGTTATCTTTTTGATCAAAGTGATAACAGAATTGGTAAAATCATAGATGTGGTGCCAATTCGCGATAATGATGTTTTGCTTGTTGATACTAATTTAGGACAAAAAATGGTACCTTTTGCAAAGCAGTTAATTTTGTTTTTTGATAAAGATAATAAAAAGTTGGTTATGACTATACATAAAGGGATGTTTGAATAATGGATATTCATTTTATTACACCTTTTCCAAATACTATTAATAGTTTTATGGAAAATAGCATGATTAAAAAAGCTAAAGATAGCAGAATTATTAACTACAAGGTTTTTAATTTATTTGAATATGCTAAACCACCTCATCATAATATTGATGATTATCCCTTTGGAGGTGGAACAGGAATGGTTATGAAGCCAGAACCAATTTTTAGAGCTTATGATGATGTTCAGAGATACTTAAAATCTGATAAATGTCGAGTTATTTTTCCTTCACCAGATGGTAAAGTATTTAATCAAGGTGAAGCTAAAAAACTTAAATCAAATGATTCACTTGTTTTTATATCTGGACATTATAAAGGAATTGATCAAAGGGTTAGAAATGAGATTGTTACTGATGAATATTCAATAGGTGATTATGTCATTACAGGTGGAGAATTATCATCACTTGTAATTGCAGATTCTGTGATAAGATTAATTCCGGGTGTTTTAAATAATATAGAATCAGCAGAAACTGATTCATTTCAATCTAATTTATTAGATTGTGATTATTATACAAGGCCTGAAATTTACAGAGAAAAAAAAGTGCCAGAAGTACTTTTGTCTGGCCATCATAAAAATATAGAAGATTGGAAGTTGGATATCAAAAAACAAAAAACAAAAAAAAATAGACCAGATTTATGGAAAAAATTTAAAGATGAAAATTAGATGGAGTTAAAATGAATAAAATAATGGATGCAACTAAAGAAAGTTTAAGATCTGATATTGTAGATTTTAAACCAGGTGATACAGTTTCTGTTGGTGTAAAAGTAACAGAAGGTAATAGAAGTAGAGTACAGCTATTTGATGGTGTTGTTATTTCTCAATCAGCAGGAGCTGGTACAAGTAAAACTTTTACAGTAAGAAAGATATCTAATGGTGTCGGTGTAGAAAGAATTTTTCCATACCATTCTCCTATTATAGATTCTGTGAAAGTTCTTAAAAAAGGAAAAGTAAGAAGAGCAAAACTTTACTATTTAAGAAACTTAAAAGGTAAAGCTGCAAGAATTAAAGCAAAAGAGTAGTTTTTGAATAATTTTTCAAATAGCAATAAGCTCAGTAAACTAATTGAGATTGGTATTTCTTTATCAAAAGAAAAAAATATCAATATACTGCTTGAAAAAATTCTAAATCAAGCTAGAGTGCTGTCTAATTCAGATGGTGGCACAGTTTATTTAGTTACTGATAAGAATCAAAAACTGAGTTTTAAAATAATGCAAACTGAATCATTACAAATTAAATATGGTGGTTCAGCTGAGCCCGTTCCAGATTATATTTATCCAGTAAGGTTGTTTAATGAAGATGGTACAAAAAATTTGAATAATGTTTCGGCAGTATGTGCATTAAAAGGAAAAACAATAAACATTAAAGATGCTTATGTTAATGATGATTATGATTTTTCTGGTGTGAAAGGTTTTGATAAAAAACATAGTTACTACTCTAAATCATTTTTGAACGTCCCATTAAAAGATCACAAAGACAAAGTAATTGGAGTTTTGCAATTACTTAATGCTCAAAAAGATGGTAAAATAGTATCTTTTTCTGATGAATTAGTTGAGTTGGTACAAGCATTAAGTTCACAAGCATCTGTTGCTCTAACAAATCAATTATTAATAGAAGAGCAGAAAACATTGTTTAGGTCATTTATCAAATTAGTTGTAGATGCTTTAGATAAAAAAGATCCAGTAACTGGAGGCCATTGTAACAGAGTTCCATTATTAACCATGATGATTGCTGAGCATATTAATTCTGATACTATGAAATATAAGAATAATCAGTTTTCTGATGATGAAATGGATGAACTTTTTGTTGCAGGCTGGTTGCATGATTTTGGAAAAG
>CAZYFB010000146.1:0-2775 GCA_964646655.1 uncultured bacterium | reverse complement strand
ATAAACCTTAAATTTTCTTAAATTAAAAAAAAGGTCTTGTGGTTTTTAAACAAATCATATGTCATTTGAAATGATAAATATTGAATTATTCTATAAAATTTTAAATAATTTGCCAGCTCATGTTTTTTTAAAAGATGCTGTTGATTTAAAGTTAGTTTTTGTTAATACTTCATTTGAAAAATTTAATAGTGCAAAACCAAATAGTATGGTTGGTAAGTCAGATTTTGATTTTTTTCCTGCTCCACAAGCAAAAGGTTTTCAAAATGCTGATAGAGAAGTTTTAAGAAATAAAAAATTAATTGAAATTGAAGAGAAAATTGATACTCCTCATGGTACTTTTTGGTTAAGGACTAAGAAAGTTCCTATTTTAAACGATAATGGAGAACCTACACATTTGCTTGGTATCGCAGAAGATATAACCGATAGAAAGAAAATGAATGATACTTTGCAAAAAGCTCAAGAAAAAATTTCAAAAACTAAAGATTTATATGAATCAGTTCTTGATAATATGCCGACCAATGTAATTTTAAAAGAAGGTAAAAATCTTTCATTTACTTTTGTAAATAAAAGTTTTTATCAAATGAATGAAATTAAATATGGAAGTATGAATGGTAAAACAGATTTTGATTATTTTCCTAAAGATCAAGTAGTTGAATTTCAAAAAGCAGATAGAGATGTAATTCAAAGTGGAAATTTGAAATTAATTCCTGAAGAAAAACTTAAAACTTCTAAAGGGATGGTCTGGTTAAGAACAAAAAAAATAGCAATAAAAGACAGCAAAGGTGTTTCTTCTCATATACTCATTTTAGCAGATGATATTACGCAAGAAAAAATCACATCTGATAAATTAAAGACAAGTCTTGATGAACTTCGAAAAGCAAGAATTGATGCTGAAAACGCCAATCAAGCTAAAAGTACATTTTTAGCAAATATGAGTCATGAACTTAGAACTCCATTAAATGCAATCATTGGTTATAGTGAGATGCTTATCGAAGATGCTGAAGATGAAAACCAAGATTTTATTCCTGATTTAGATAAAATAAATAGTTCAGGAAAACATTTATTAGGTTTAATAAATGATATTTTAGATCTTTCAAAAGTTGAATCTGGAAAAATGGAATTATTTATTGAAGAATATGCACCTAAAAATCTTTTACAGGAAGTAGAATCAACAATAAAACCCCTTATTGAAAAAAATAAAAATAAATTAAAAATTGAATCGAGTTTGTTAGATGGAATATTTAAAGCTGATGTAACGAAAATCAGGCAAATTATGTTTAATTTGTTAAGTAATGCATCAAAATTCACTGAAAATGGTAATGTTTTTTTAAATGTTCGTTCTGATTTAGATAATATAATATTCATTGTTAAAGATACTGGTATTGGTATGACTGATGAACAAGTCGATAAAGTTTTCAAACCTTTTACACAAGCTCAGGAAGATACAACACGAAAATTTGGTGGAACCGGACTTGGTCTCACTATCACAAAAATGTTTACGGAAATGATGGGTGGAACTATCAATATTAGTTCTATTTATAATGAAGGCACTACTTTTACAGTTTCTATTCCGAAAATAGTAGTTGATAAAATTGATAAAGAAGTTAAAAAATCAAATCAGACTGAAATTTTTGAAGATTTTAAATACAAAGTTTTAGTTATTGACGATGATATAAATTCACTTGACATGATGAAAAAAATATTATCAAAACATGATTATTCAGTAATTCAAGCTAAGACTGGTAAAGATGGTTTGATATTAGCTGAAAAACATTTGCCAGATTTAATAACATTAGATGTAATTATGCCAGGAATGGATGGATGGGAAGTCTTAGCACTTCTTAAAGAAAATGAAAAAACCAAAAATATTCCAGTAATTATGTTAACATTAGTTGATGATCCAGACCTTGGATATTCACTTGGAGCAACCGATTATCTAACAAAACCTGTTGATTGGACTCAATTATCTGAAATTTTGAAAAAACATCAAATTTTTTCTGACTCTCATTCTATTTTAATCGTTGAAGATGATGAAATTACAAGTGAAATGATGAAGAAAAATTTAGAAAAAAATAATTATAAAGTGAAAACAGCAAAAAATGGTAAACAAGGTTTAGAAATTGTAAAAAATTCTAAACCAGGATTGATATTGCTTGATTTAATGATGCCTGAAATGGATGGCTTTGAATTTGCAGAACACCTCAGGGAAAATAAAGATTGGATAGATATTCCTGTTGTAGTTATCACTGCAAAAGATCTTTCAAAAAAGGATCACTCTAGATTGAAAGGTAATGTTGAGGCCATCATGCAAAAAGGTTCTTATACTAAAGATGAATTGTTATCAGAGGTTTCTGAAAATATCAAAAAAATAAAGGTTCAAAATGAAAAAAATTCTAATAGTTGAAGATAATGAAATGAATCGTGATATGCTTTCTAGAAGGTTAGAAAGAAAAGGTTTTCAAATTATAATGGCAGAGGATGGTCAAAAGGGAGTAGAAATGTCTTTAACTGACAACCCAGATTTAATTTTAATGGATTTAAGTTTACCAGTAATGGATGGATGGACAGCTACTTCAAATATTAAATCTGATGAAAAAACTAAGTCTATACCTATAATAGTCCTTACAGCTCATGCTATGGCTGGTGATAGGGAAAAAGCATTAGATGCAGGTGCTGATGAATATGATACTAAGCCTATAGAATTTAAAAGACTATTAGGAAAAATTAATCAATTTATTGGTTAAATCAATTTTTATGTTAGATAAGAGAACTAAA
>CAZYFB010000145.1:0-2782 GCA_964646655.1 uncultured bacterium | reverse complement strand
TAAAAATTTTTATTAAAAATTTAAATAATCAAATAGCTTTATTTGCCTTTCTTCCTTTACTTATATATGGATTTATGGTTGCTCCTTTATCAAATATTTTTTTATTTATAGATTCATCTAGTATGAGCTATTCATACCATTCAATTCCTGCTGTAATATTTTTATGTACAATTCTAATAGCTATATATACACCTATGATTTTTATTAATAAAGATTCTAACAATAATTTTCAATCATATTTATTAGCATATTCTAATAAAAATTTATATTTTTTATCAATTGTAATATTTTCTGTTATATGTTCATACATAGAATTCTTGATATCTTTTATTTTGATTTATAATTTATCTGATTCAAATGATAAAATGGGTATAATGATTTCATCCTATCAATTAATTTATTTTGCATTAATTTCTTTGCCGTCAGTATTATTTTTTACAACACTTGGTTTATTTTTATCGAATATTTTCAAGAAATATGAAAATATACTCTCTATTTTAATATTTATATTTTTAATCATTTCTTTTGGAAGTGCTACTTTTATACCAATTGATTATTATCCATCAACTTTATCAAGTTTAATATCTGATTACAATATTTTTCATTTACAATACAATCAGTATATAAATATCTTAAGTAATAATAATATAAATTTAGGGATGATAATTATATCTTTATTTCTTGCTATAACATTATATTTTTTAAATCTTATATTTTTTAAAAATAAGGTTGAATATTAATGAAATTATATTTTGGTTTAGATGGAGGTGCATCTTCAACAAGAGCTGTGATTATTGATTCTCAAGGAAATACCTTAGCCAAACAAAAGGTTAATTTGGGTACTAATTTAAAAGTATATGAAGATATAGCGCCAAAAAGAATTTCTGATTTAATATTGAATTTATGTTCTGAAATTTCTATATCTATTGAAGATATATCTGCTTTTGGTTATGGTTTAGCTGCTGTATCCTATGATAATGGAAGAGAATTATTATTTAAAGAATTAGATAGGTTAAATATTGCAGATAAGTCAATTTTGATTAATGATGCTGAAGCAGCTTACAAAGTAACATGTATTGATGATATTGGAATTTTACTTACCATTGGAACTGGTGTAATTGCAGTAGGTAAAAATTATAGTGGTGAGTTTATTAGAGTCGCAGGAAAAGGGCATGATAAAAGCGATGTGGGCAGTGGTTATTGGTTAGGAAAAGAATTGCTTCTTAAATTATCGTTTAATGAAGCACTTGTTAATCATGACAATGATGTAAATCAATTATACAATTTAGTTATAGATAAATTTAATTCTAACAATTTAAACGATGCCCTTGAAATAATTGCAAATGATGAAAACTCGTTAAGTTTAAAAGCATCTTTAGCTAAAATTGTTATAGAAAATTCTGAAAATAATGATATAGCTTTGTCAATATTACAAGAAGCTACCGTAAATGTAGCTGATTATATAATCGATTTACATAGTATGTTAGATTATAATCACTCAAAAGATATAATGTTATTTGGAAATGGTAGTATTATTAAATCAACAATTTATAGAAAATCATTAAATGATTCCCTTTCTTTTAATTTTAAAAATATAAGCTGGGTTTTTTCTGATATATCACCAGCATATGGTGCGGCAATAATGGCTGCACTATCTAAAGATAATTATAATATTCAAGTTAAAAAAATTTTTAAAGGAGATTATCTTGTTTCAGCCTGAAGCTATAATTAGCAAAGATAATTTGATCCATAATGTTAATTATATAAGAAAAATTATTGGGAAAAATGTTAAGATAATGCCTGTTGTTAAAGCAGATGCTTATGGTCACGGAATGATAGAAATTTGCAATTTACTATCTGATAATGGTATAGATGGATTTTGTGTAGCTTTACTTGAAGAGGCTATAGAAATTAGAAAAAATAATATTAATGAAGATATCTTGCATTTAGGTGTATTTGAACATGACTTTAATAATTTTTTACTTGATAGCAAGTTAATTTTGACTATAAATACTTTATTTGATATTAAATTTTTAGAAAAAATAGGTAAACAAACAAATCATAAGTTTAGAGTTCATATAAAAGTTGATACTGGAATGACTAGACTGGGTGTTTTACCAGAAGATTTAAATGATATTAAAGATTTGTTGATGAAAACAAATTTTATTTGTGTTGAAGGTGTATATACTCAATTATCATCAGCTGATGAAGAAAATCAAAATAATACAGATAATCAGAGAAAAGTATTTATTGATGCTTCAAATTTTTTGAGTAGTTTTATAAAATCAATTGATATCAAACATTTTACACCAAGTGCTGGCGTTTTAAAAGATTCTATAAATCATTTTAATATGATTAGGCCAGGCATATCTGTCTATGGAATTAATAATGTTCATGAAAAACATAATTTAAAACCTGTTTTAACATTAAAAGCTCCTGTATGTCTAATTAAAGATGTAAAAAAAGGTTTTACTATTGGATATAACAGAACGTACAAGGCATCAAATGATAAGAAAGTAGCAATAGTTCAAATTGGATATGCTGATGCTGTTCCATTAGAGTTTAGTAATAATGGTTTTGTCGAATATAATGAACAAAAAATACCAATCTTAGGTAAAGTATCTATGGATTTAATTTGTATTGATATTACCAATATTAAAATAGATGTAGGCGATAAGGTAATTATTTATGGTGGTAAATTAACAAAAATAGAGTATGTTGTTAAAAATAAAATAAGTAGTGTGTATTCAATTCTTACATCAATTTCTAAAAGAGTAAAAAG
>CAZYFB010000144.1:0-2794 GCA_964646655.1 uncultured bacterium | reverse complement strand
CATAATTAACCGAATTATAGTAAGTTAATGCCAAGTTCCGACCAGGTCGGAAAGCAAGATGTCTCTGGATAGCCCTTGTTGACGGCGATCTATGTTGAGGCACCATAAATGTCAACATCGGAATACAAGTGCATTGTTTGTATTTTTCAATTAAGATGATAAGGTTTATGTAGACTGTTTTCGGTCAGCATATATTCGAAAATTAATCGAAAACTAAACTTGTAGAAAGCTTTTTAATCGCTTGTTTGGACGCGGGTTCGAATCCCGCCGACTCCACTTTAATAATCCCTATTACACTTAAATTCAATGTTTTAGGGATTTTTTGTTTTTTTATTGTACGGTATTTGTACGGCTACTCTATTTTAAAAGCTAAAAGTTTCTATCCAGCATTAATCCAAACTAAGGGGCATGGATTCTATAAAACGGTTTTTCTATTGAAACAGTGGGATGGGATTTGATATGTAATCCATTCTCTATATATTAGAAGATTATTAATCATAAATCAATTTGAATGAAAAGGCTTTCTTTTTCCCTTTTAACAATTACTGTTTTATCATTCATATTAGTTCAAAGTTGCTCAACTGACGAAGAAGAAACAATTACACCAACTGTTCAAACACTAGAACCTGAAGAGCAGGTAAAACAATATACATTAACAGTAACATCAGCAGAGGGTGGAACAGTATCCTCTGAAGGATGAACATTTGAAGAAGGTACAGAAATAACATTTACTGCAACACCAAGTGAAGGCTACCGTTTTATAGGCTGGGAAGGAAATGATTCTACAAATGAAAGTTTAACCATCACGCTTAACGCTGACCAAACATTACGAGCACTATTTGAATTAATTCCTCCAGTTCAATATACATTAACAGTAACATCAGCAGAGGGTGGAACAGTATCCTCTGAAGGAGGAACTTATGATGAAGGAACAGAAATAACAATTACTGCAACACCAAGTGAGGGGTATAGATTTGATGGCTGGGAAGGTTATGAATCAGATGAAAGTACAATTATAATCAATATATCATCCGATACTGAGATAATTCCAATTTTTACAGATTCGATGATAACATCAACAGACTATGGTATAGATGAATACTGGGGAAAAATAGTTGAATTTGAGCCTGAAATTTTTTTCTCTCGAGATATTCCTGTGTTTAATAGAGTAGGCCTAAAAGAGACAGTTAAACTAATTACCGATTACTTTGGTCTATACGGACCAATAGAAATTTGGTCTGTTGGGATGAATGCTTCATCAAGTGATAAAAGAGAATTAGAGAAGATTTTTTGTGAAAGAAGATCCTCTAGAAAAGATCACTGGAGTAGATTTACTAATTATGAAACTTGCGTTTCTTTGAATGAATTTGAAGAAATTGGGGGTGCAATTATGGGCCAAAGATCATATGGATATCATATAATGTACCATAGATATGATTTTACTTTTTCAAATAATTCTGAATTTAGGCATAGTGCGATTACTGGTATGATTCATGAATATACACATATAGTTCAAGCAGCAAACCTATTTACAAAAGAAGAGGAGGACAGACCTGATGGGGATAGAAGAAGAATTGGATGGGGCCCTATTTTTTTTAGCGAAGGTACAGCAGATTATTATCAAGAATATATACAAAGAAAACTTAGATCAATAGGCATATCGGTTGAAAACTCTCCTGATGTTGATGGACAGGGAAGTAATTTAAGAGATAAAATGAGAACAATTATGATAGATGACATTCAACCTAACCTTTCTCTTTGCCCGAATTTTAACATTTGGGAAGTAAATTATTCTACCAGAGAAACCTGTTCCCCTTATAGATTTGGAGCTTGGGGAGTAGCTTATCTTTTGGATAAAGTAAATGACCAAGATGCTTTTTGGAAAACATTATGGCCTAATATAGATGAAATGGGATGGGATGGTGCATTTGAATACACTTTTGGAATAACAATGGAACAATTCAATCAAGAGTTTTTAGAATTACTAGATCTCCCAATAGAAGAACAACTAGAAATCATTCCTGATATATAATTATCGGCATATCCTTTTCATTAAGTTCAGATAGAAAAACACAGAGTAGAGGTATTGTAGATTTTTTTATATTTGATGTATTATTAATCATAAATCTATTAAAATGAAAAAAATATTGCTATTACTAATATTTGTCTTTTCCCTAACATTAACAAATGCACAGGAGAAAGGGTATTGGGTTTGCTTCAATGTTGAAGTAGATGCTGATGGTGCTGGAGATTTTGTTCAATCACTTGATAATTTCATGAACTCAGATACTGCAAAACAATTACCATTTGTAATTACTCTTAATGAAATTTTGTTTGCAAATGAAGATACTTCAATAACTCATCAACTTTGTTTTCTTGCTCAAAACGCAGACGCAATGGCAAATTGGGGCTCTGGACCACCGCCAACTCCAGAAGGAATTATTTTACAAATGAACTTTCAAAAACATGTCGATGTAAAACAATCTATTCTTGGTTCTCCATTAATATTTGATCCTAACGGCTTGGGTCTAGATTATTTTAATATTTGGCAATTTGGTGTTAAGGATGCAGCAACGTATGCAAATGCATTTGTCAAATTTCAAAAAGATTCAAGTAAAATGATGAAAAATGCAACCTTTGGATTACATGAGGCTATTTCAGGCTCAAGTAAGGGTGTAACACATTATTTTGCTGCAAGAGCATCAAATCTTCCTGAATTTTTAAAAATTCGTGAAAATATTTCTACCTCTAAGGCAGCTGCAGATTTTTTCTCAAAGACAACTCCTATATCAGA
>CAZYFB010000143.1:0-2851 GCA_964646655.1 uncultured bacterium | reverse complement strand
TGAACCTTTAACTTTTTTTAAATCATTAACGACTTTGTCTGCTAAAAATGCAGTATCGGAAAATTCGGTTGGAATATAATATGGTTCATAAATATATGCTTGATCATCTTTAGGCTTTCTACCTTTGTATAAATCTTCTGCTTTATTAATTTTAAAACCATTTTGATTGAGATGGTTAGCCCAGGGTTCTGGTTTTCCTCCTGGTAAAACACAACCATCATCAAATCCCTCCATTGGTGATTCATAAGTAAAATTTTTTTTATCTTTTGGATCTAAGTATCTTGGATCCCAAGATGTATCTGTATACCCGTAAAGATTTGGATTATAATTTAGTTTACGAACTTCTTTAGCGATATTTGTAAATCTTTTATCAAGAGGCGCACCATTATATACTGAACGATGTATAAATGGATATAGGCCTGTAAGCATTGTAGTCCTAGATGGTCCACAAGGAACAATTCCGGCAAAATGTGATTTAAAAACAACACTTTTTTTAGCAAGTTTGTCTAGGTTAGGTGTAAGTACATATGGATGATCTAGAAAGCTAAAGCAGTCGAAACGCCATTGATCAGCACATATAAAAAGGACAGATTTTCTCATTCAGAAATTAAAAAAGCCTTAAATTTAGTAATTTTTAGTAACAATTATAAAACTATATTTAAAAATTTAATAAATTCATAATATATTTTTTGTATTTATTGAATTATCGTTTAAAAATTATTTATTACTTAATTTATTTAGGAGGAAAAAGTATGTTTAAAAAATTATTTTTAACATTAATATTTTCTTTTTCAGCTTTAACGATGAGTTTTAATGCAATTGCTGCAGACTGCTCGGGTAAGAAAGTTGATGGAGGAGCTTTCCCAATGCAGTTTGAACTTTCTGAATATGAGAGTTTAGCTGGATGTACAATGAGCTTTAAAGAAAATCCCAATGTTGCTTCTATCAATGCAACAATTAGAGGTAATGGAGAGCTAGGTAGTGTGGAAAGTAGATTACCTGATGAACCTCTTGTAATTTCACCTTATGATTCTATTGGTTCATATGGTGGAACATTCAAAATGTTATCAAACGCCACTGAAGCAGGAACATCTGATTTATTATCAACTAGACATGTAAATTTTGTGCGTTTCAGTGATGACCTTCAGCAAATTGTTCCTAACATAGCAAAATCGTATGAATGGAATGATGATTACACACAGTTAACTTTTGTTTTAAGAAAAGGGCACAAGTGGTCAGATGGAGCTCCATTTACTGCTGAAGATGTAAAATTTTGGTATGACCATCTTATGATGGATTCAAACATAAGAGAGAAACCCTATGGATATTTATTAGTTGGTGGAGAAAGAATGACAGTTGATATTATCGATCCTCAAACTGTAGTATTTAATTTACCTGCACCAAAACCAGGATTGACTGCAATGTTTGCAAATTCTTATTGTCAAGGATTTGCTCCAAAGCATCACTTAGGTCAATTCCATCCTGATATTAACTCGGAAGCTGATGCTCTTGCTCAAGCCGCAGGTTATGAAAATGGATATGATGTATTGAAAGCATATTATGGAAATTCATGTTGGACTGATACACCATCACCACTTTTAGCAACTCCTGACAAAGTTGCTAATCTTCCTTCTGATGTTTATCCATCTCTAGAATCTTTTATTACTATTGAAGATACTACAGAAGGTAGAAAGTATGCTGCAAATCCATATTTTCATATGGTAGATACTGCTGGTAATCAACTACCTTACATCGATTATCAAAATGAGAGATATATTAATGAAAACGAAATTAGAATCTTAAAACTTGTTAATGGAGAAGTTGATTATAAAGCTCAATCTTTAAATCTTGAATCCGTTCCTCAATTAATGGATGGATCAGAGGCTGGAGAATATAATGTTCAAATTAAACCTGGTGTTGGTTCAGCAGCTTTTAGTTTAAACTTGACTCATCCAGATGAAGCAAAAAGAGGTTTATTCCGTGACCTTCGTTTCCGTCAGGCAATGTCAGTTGCAATAAATAGAAATGAAATTAATGATGTTATTCATTATGGACTAGGAACACCTCAACAGTACATTGGTTTTTCTCCAAGACCAGATTTTGTCGATGCGAAATGGTCTCAACATTATGCTCAATATGATCCTGATTTAGCTAAATCACTGTTAGATGAAACAGGAGCGGTAGATAGAAATGGTGATGGTTTTAGAGAGTTACCAAATGGTGAACCTCTAGTTCTAAATATCGATTTTGCTACGCAAGGTATTGGTGGTGGAGAGGTAGAACTAGTTGCACGTTATTGGAATGAAGTTGGTGTTAAAACTAATTTCAAAGAAATAACTCCAGACGAGTACAGATCATCTCAATCAGCAAATGAACTTGACGTTGGTGCTTGGAAAAAAGGTATGCCATTAGCTCTTATTATGGGAGAGGGTAAACTTTTCGTTCCACCATACGAAGATTATTTTGCTCATAGAAACGCTATGCTATGGTCTGAGTATATTGATTCTAATGGCGACTCAGGTGTTCAACCTCCAGGATATGCCTATGAAATGATAGAAGATATAGCTGCATTTCAAGCATCGCCTATTGGCTCTGAGGAAAATAAACGTTTAGGAGAAAAATTAGTTGCGACAATGACAGGAAATCTTTTATTTATTGGAACTGTTGCACCTCCTTTCCCCGTTTACCACAGAAATGTTTTAGGAAACTTTACTGAGTTTACTACTGCATCTTATGAGTATTACAGAACATATCCTTACCTACCACAGCAATGGTATTTTTCTAATTAGTCAAGGATAATTATCTTATTAAAAGCGGCAATTCTTATTGCCGCTTTTATTTTTTTTAATTA
>CAZYFB010000142.1:0-2868 GCA_964646655.1 uncultured bacterium | reverse complement strand
TTTTAATGTAACAAAATATTTCAAATACGTTTATGTGAAATAAATCACATTATTTAATACGCTTTATTATACCGCCCAATTTCAAAAATTTATCTTCAATATTTTCATAACCCCTATCAATATGGTAAATACGAGATATTTCAGTTTCTGATTTTGCAGCTAAACCAGCAATTACTAAAGATGCACTTGCTCGTATGTCAGTAGACATAACCTGAGCACCAAATAGCTTTTCTACTCCTGATATATGTGCAACATTGTTATCTAAATGTATTTTAGCACCTAATCTCTCCAGCTCTGCAATATGAGTAAATCTATCTGTATAAATTGTATCTGTTACTGTACATGAACCTTTTGCTATAGTCATTAATGCCATCCATTGGGCTTGTAAATCAGTTGGAAAACCTGGATATATAGCAGTTGACATATCTATAGAATTTGGCCTACTATTCATTCTGACACGTAGTTGACTGTGATCAACATCAATTTCTGCACCAGATTCAATTAATTTATTAGTTACAATGGTTAAATGGTTTGGTTCAATATTTTTAAGAGTAACATCACCACCACACATTGCAGTTGCAATCATAAAAGTACCTGCTTCTATTCTATCAGGTATAACATCAAAAACAACATTGTTGTTAAGATTCTTAACTCCATTAATTATAACAGAACCATCATTTTCTCTTTTAATATTTGATCCCATTAAATTTAAAAAATCTATTAAACAATCAATTTCAGGTTCCATGGCTGCATTAATAATTCTTGTGCAACCATCAGCTTTAACAGCAGCCATAATAACATTACCAGTTGCACCAACACTACTTTTATCAAAAACTATATCAGCACCTTTAAGTTTACCTGAAGAATTTATATATCCGCCAGTAAGTTCAATTTTAGCACCCATTTTTTCTAATGCTTTAATATGAAAATCAACAGGTCTTGGGCCCCATGCACAACCTCCAGGAAGCGATACTTGAGCTTTATTAAATCTAGCCATAAATGGACCTAATACATAAAAAGATGCTCTCATTGTTTTAACAAGATCATATGGCGCATATGGAGTATTACAATTTTCTGTATTGATTTTAAATGTATTTCCATCTATCTTAACTTTTGCACCAACCATTTCTAATAGCTTAGCCATAGTTAATGTATCTCTAAGTAATGGCACATTATTTAGTGTGTAAGTTCCAGGACTAATAATACATGCTGTCATTAAAGGTAAAACTGCGTTTTTAGCACCAGCTATACTAATTTCACCATTGAGTGACTTTGTTGATTTAAGAATGAATTTATCCATATTATTAACTTTTCATCATATTACTTGCTTGTTTTAAACTATCTGAAGTTATCTCTTCATTACTTAAAA
This sequence comes from uncultured bacterium, assembly GCA_964646655.1. GTDB lineage: Bacteria > Fidelibacterota > Marinisomatia > SCGC-AAA003-L08 > D37C17 > TMED6. Next base: position 1,499 of record CAZYFB010000142.1, on the reverse strand, counting down.
GTCTAGCAATTTCATTGATTTTGCTATTCTGATCTAATTGTTCTACTTTTGCAATTATCCTATCTTCAGTATCAACTTTAAATATTTTATAATGAGAATCATTGGTTTTTGAAGCAATTTGAGGTAAATGTGTTACACACAATACTTGACTAAATTTACTTAAATCATTTAATGCAGCACCTATTTTACTTGCAGTACTTCCAGATATTCCAACATCAACCTCATCAAAAACTAATGAATTAAAATTAAATTTATCTTGTAAGGAAAGCTTTATAGCCAACATAATTCTTGAAATTTCTCCACCAGATGCAATATAAGATAATGGCTTAAAATCCTCACCTTTATTAGTTCTTATAAATATCTCACACTTATCATAACCTGAGTTTGATAAAATTGATTTGTCAGAAATTATTTCAAACTTGATATCTGCGCTATTTAAATCTAATGATAACAATTTTTGTTTTATTGCATTCTCAATCTTAGGTTTCATTTTTTTTCTAATATTTGAAATTTTTTCGCATAACTCCATCAAACTATCTTCTAACTTGCTAATTTTTAATTGAAGATTAGAAATTTCTTTATCAAAATTTTTAGATTTTATGATCTGATTTTCTAAAGACTCTTTGTGATGAATGACATCTTTAATCGTGGGACCATATTTGCTCTTGAGATGATTTATAAAAGCAATTTTTTCTTCATAATGCTTTAATTTATTTGAATCAAACACAATTTCATTTTCAAGATTTTCTAAATCAAATGAAATATCATTTGCTTCTATAAGTAAAGATTCAAGTCTAGATCTAATGGTTTTAAAATCTTTACTGTATTCAACAATATCTTCCATATTTTTAATTGCGTTAGATATTTTAGTAGAAACATTATTATCAGACAAATCATCATTAAGTTTAGCTTTGGTAAGTGAAATACTATCTTTTATCATTTTAGAATTAAATAATAATTGATAATTAGACATAAGTTCTGCTTCCATATCTTCAGTTAACTCAATTTTTGATAGTTCTTCATTTTGAAACTGATACAATTCTTTTTTTGTTTTATATTCATCTTTTTGATTTATTATATCAGATAAATCTTTCTTCTTTTTTTGCCATTCACCATATATTGAGTCTATTTGATTTAAAAGTAAAGAATTATCTGAAAATCCATCTAAATATTGAATATGTAAGCTTTTATCTAATAAATCTTGATGATCATTCTGATTATGAATGTCTATAGCATTTTTTAAAAACAAACTATAGGTTTCAAAGTTTGTTTTGACATCATTTATATAAAAGCTGGATACATAATTTTTTGATATTCTTCTTTTAAGACTATAATCTTTATTATCAACATTAATTACAGAGCTTATTGATGCAGAATCAGTATTTTTTCTGAGATCATCTTTATTGAACTTTTTACCTTTGAGGTATTCGATTGATTTTATTAAAATTGATTTTCCAGAACCACTTTCACCAGTTATAACATTGAAACCCTTGGAAAAA
>CAZYFB010000141.1:0-2879 GCA_964646655.1 uncultured bacterium | reverse complement strand
AATGATAATTTACTAATTCCTTTAGTAAAACTTTTGACAGATAGAGTTGCCCCGGAAATGCCTGCAATTTCTCTACCATGAACAAATAAAGAATCTTGTTTCATACCTAAGAACTGAGCAAGCCATCTTACTCCGCTTATTTCACCGCCGTAGGCTTCCCTATATTTTATTATTGAAGAGTGAATCACTTCCTTATCCTGATTAAAAATAACTAAAAAGGTTATTGGCATGGATTTTCCGATAGTATTATCCATTAGTGCGTAATGAGTTTGTTCTCCAACATTAATTTTCCAGTAAAAAATTTGATTTCTATAAAATTTTTGTTTAATTTGAGATTGTATTGATTTTTTTACTTTGGTTGGTATTTTAAATGTATGTTCTGATATTTCTACTTTAATGTCGTAGAATTCATTGATTACTTCAATAGTTTTATCTTTTATTTCACTAGCGAAAGAAAATGATACAAATAATAATATATAAATAATGTTTTTCATTTTAATTTTAAAAAAAATCAGACCTAAATTTTCATTTAGGTCTGATTTAACAATAAGCTTAATAAGACAAAATCAAAGAGAGAAATATGTGTTATGTTTAATGAACGATTTAATCTTATCACTTATTTGTTGTAAGTTTTTAGAACATGTATCCTAAACCAACTCTCATAACATCATCATCACCAGCTGTTCCTGCTTCAAATTTAAATGAAATATTATTCATTGGTTTGTACATAACACCAAATAATGAAATTTCTTTTGCTTCATCATTATCATCTTTGTTATATGAACTAGTTCTCATCCATAAGTATAGATTTGATTCATCACCACATCCAACTAAACTACCAATATCATAACCTAAATCAAGATAATAACCAGATGAGCTTTCAACTTCATAATCAGCAATACCATCATCACCTTCTAAATCATGCATGTTATCAGTATAACTGATTGTACCATATTCTAACCTTGCGTACAAGTTGTTAGCTGCATAAGTTGCATTAACCTCAGTCAAATTAACTCCGATAGCTTCGCCACCATTTACATGATCATCAGAAACAGGTGCATCATTCATAGTTATTGAACCACCAACTTTTAATCCAGTCATACCTGTCCATGAACCTTGAAATGTTTTTGTCCAATTACTAGCTGTTGAATAATGTCCTTTTTTTCTAGCACTTCTGATACCTTTACCAATATCATCTCCAACAAGATCTCCAGTAAATGTTGCATTTAAGTTAAAATCACCCATTTTTCCATAGAATGCAAAACCATTATCAAACCATGTTGTTGGAATAATGTGTTTATTATATTCTGGTCTTTCAACACTCATAAATGTTGGAGGTTCGTGATATTCATTAGTAATTCCTGCAGGAACTAGTAATACACCACCTTTCCAACCCCAAGTGCCATTCCAGTAATTTAAGTGAGCTTGTTCCATAGCAACATATCCACCTTCGTAACCTAAAGCACCTTCTGAACCAACCATGTTATGCTCAATTTCTATTTCAGACATCATTGACCACTGAGGGCTAAATTGATGTTTGATACAAAAAATAAATCTGTGAAAATCTAGTTTTCCATCACCATCATTTGCTTCCATATCAAAGTGCATTTCCCCGTAACCACCAAGACTAGTTGCTGGCTCAAAGAATTCATCTTCTGCTACAATAAAGCAAAATAAAACAGCTGTAAGTAATATTTTTTTCATTTTAATTTCTTCGTTTTGTTTTTAAGATTGAGATTCATTCTCATTAATTAACCCTTTAATTTAAATGAGACTCAATCTCAAATACAAACTTTTATTAAAAAAATATATAGTTTTATTATATTTATATATGGTTATAACGAGAAAAATCAATTTATTAATTGTAATTGTAATTTTATTTTGTTCTATTTGTGCTAATTCAGTTAGTTTACCCTCAATTTCTCATAGTAATGCAGCTAGTGATTTATTACAAATAAACAAAATCAATCATGAATTTAATTTTAGTATTAGTACTCAATTTAATGCTGCAGGCTCTTCAACTCTATATAGTATTGGAGATCAAATTTCATATAATTTTTCTGATAAACTTAATTTTTTTGGTAAGATTAATTTAGTTACAACTTCATTGGATCAAAATCAGTTTCAAAACTCATTTGATAAACCACATGTTAATTTTGATCTTGGATTAAATTATAATTTTAATGAAAATAGTAGCTTTCAATTAAGGTTAATTAAAAATTCATTACCTTCAAATTATAATATTATAAACTATTAAAAATAGGTTTATAACTAATATGTTTAAAAGATTCCTTACTCTTGTAGTTTTATTTCAGTCTATTATTTTTTCAATGGATGATGTATGTAGCTCTTGTGAAAATACTTGGTGGGATCCTTATTGGGGTGAGCAGTGTTGTGATGCGGCTTGGGATCAATGGGGATTTGATTGTAGTTACATGGAAGATGAGTATGGATGGGATTGTACAGGATGCAATTGTCCATACGATGATCAGGAGAATTGTGGAGATGGTTTTTGCACTGGAAATGAAACCATTGATATTTGTCCATCTGACTGCACAGTAAATGGCTGTAATGTTGAAAATCAAGTTGATGATTGTTATGATCAAGATTGCTGTCCAATTTCATGGATAGGCGATGGGTATGGTGATTGTCAAGAACCTGATAATTTTGGATGTGATTTATCATGTTACTCAAATGACGGAGGTGATTGCCCTGCGCAACAAGGTGATATCAACAATGATGGTTATGTGGATGTTTTAGATGTTATTATTGCAGTTGAAAATATATTAAATTATGAATATGATATATTAATTGATTTAAACAATGATGATATTATCAATATTACTGACATTATTTTATTTATTAACATTATTTTAATA
>CAZYFB010000140.1:0-2880 GCA_964646655.1 uncultured bacterium | reverse complement strand
CAAAGATTATAAAGAGTATGACACATCTATAAATAAATATGGTGTAAAAGCTGGTACGGAACTTGAATTTTGGGAAAGAAAAAATTGGATTAAAAAGTCTCACCCATATGGATGGGTTCATTGGTATTGTGATTTTTATTCAGGAAAACGAAGCAAAGATGATAATAGACAAATTGGTAGATGGAAAATATTATATTTTAGATACACATTTCGATCAAGTAAATCACTCATTAGAAAGTTGTAGTAAAACTAATTTTGTTAACAGTTATGTTGTGACTCCAACTCAAAGTAACGGAATAGGAACTTTATCTTTTGCAGCTATAAATCCTTCAAAAGATGATGTAACTTTTTCTATAACTAACAAATCATCTAACTTTAGTGGTGGTACAGTTACTATTACCCACACTACAGAGGGAAGTACAGGGCAAACTTCGTATACATTATTCTTGGATGGTACTCAAATTGAGGTAGGTCATACCCCTGGGGCAACAGACAATACAAATAAAGCGAGCGCTGATGTAATAAAAAAATTGCTTAAGGAAATATCTGTTAATACAGAGATTAATCCATCTCTTTATTATTCCTATATTTCAAAGGAGTCTTCTAAGAAATTAATTATTGAAAGAACTGATTATAGGTCTTTTAATGTTAATGGGTCACCTAAAAATTCTCTTACATCCTCTAGTACAATAGCTTTTAATAAAACACAAACCCCAATAGAAGTTGATTGTAACGAAGATGAAAGATTTATTAATAATTTAGTTCAAATTTTTACTCCTTCAGAAATTCAAAAGTATGGTCAGTTTGACAAAATTAGTCTTGGTGATAAGCATGTTGTAGCATTAACAAAATCTGGAACAGTATTATCATGGGGATCAAATGATGAGGGTCAGATGGGTATTGCGAAAAAATCATTCGAACCAATGGGTGAACCAACTAGGGTTGACTTTAATATTGGGAATAAAAAAATAATTAAAGTAGACGCTTCTGCTAGTGTAAGTTTTGCAATAGACGAAGATTATAATATGTATGCCTGGGGAGATAATGATTTAGGGACATTAGGAGTTGGAAATAATACAGATCAAATTTCCCCTACCAAAGTAATAAATACTACAACAAAATGGTTTACAAATGACAGTGGCGTTAAACAAAGTTCACCTCAACGACAATGGAGAGAAAATCTAGGAGGGTATAGATTCCAAATTGCTCTGGATAACAAAGGAGATCTTTGGGGTTGGGGATATCAAAAATTGGGTAACCTTGGAGCATTAGGGTCTGTGACCAGTGATGCTGTTGAATTAAAGTCAGAAATGGGACAAGTTACAGGATTAGTATCAACAAGTTTAGACGGGGAGTTTATAGTAGCGAGTAAAACTTTAGTAAATTATTTAGATACAAAAGCAAACTTTGAATATGGAGGTTTCGGTTCTAATTTAATGATGAAAAGTTCGAGATCCTCCAAAAATAGTTTCAAAGAAAATCAAAAACAAATTGGTGCAGGAACAGTTCAGAAAAGTTCACCATTTAATTCGAAAGGTTATAATGAAGGAAATACTAAAAAATATAATGTTGGTAAATGGAAAGTGAAAAAGACTAAATCAGTCTCTAGTTCTGGAGTACAGGCATCAACCCAGATTAAACATACTGGTGATGCTTCATACGAATCAGGTGTTGATCTTAGTTTTGATATTGTAGATGTTAATGAGCCGCCATCAGATATTCAACTTAATGATATCGCTTCAAAAGCAACTAGAAAAGGAGAACAAATGGTATCGAATATCACACTTGTGGACCCAGACTTTGATGATATAATAACAGTTATGATTTCACCATCTTCTCCAAATTCTGACAAGTTCTCAGTTAAAAATCAAAAGTTATATTTTGATAGTAAAACTGCAAAAAATTCACAACCATATACAGTTATTCTTCAAGCTAAAGACTGGGAAGAACTTACTTACGAAGAACAATTTGAGCTTCTTATTGATCAAGATGGTTCAATTTCAATTGAAGAAGTTCCTCCTGCAGGTGGGGGAGGTGCTAATTTTTATGAAGAGACAATCATAGATTCTGATGGAGATGGATTTACGGACTCTGAAGAGTTAATTATAGGGACTGATCCATTCGATTTTAGAGACTTCCCTATTGATTTCGATAAAGATGGAATCCTAGATTTTTATGATGGCGATATTGATAATGATGGTTATTTAAATGAAAATGATGCATTCCCAGAGAATTATTTAGAATGGTCAGATTCTGATGGTGATGGTATAGGTAATAATGAAGACTATGACGATGATAATGATGGCATTTATGATATTGATGTAAATTGGAGAGAGGGTTATATTGTTCAGGATTTATTCCCTGATGATCCAAATGAATCATCAGATTTTGATAGAGACGGTATTGGTGACAATGCTGACCTTGATGACGATAACGATGGCTTTAACGATGATATTGATGCTTTCCCAAAAAATTATTCAGAATGGTTAGATAGTGATGGAGATGGAATTGGAGATAACTCAGACACTGATAATGATAATGATGGCTTTTCTAACTTTGATGAAACTTTCTTAGGAACAGATCCTTTTGATCCAAATAGCTTTCCAGCAGACCAGGACTCAGATTTAGTTCCAGATGCATTCGATACTGATATTGATGGTGATAATATCCCAAATGATTTTGATAATGCACCTCTTGTTTATAATCCAAATCAAGAATATATAGAAGGGGATAATAATTTTATCCAAATTCAAATCCCTGATTTTTTCACTCCAAACGGGGATGGCGTAAACGACATATGGAATATTGAAGAAATCCAGAGATATCCAAATAATCAAGTATGGATTTATGATGTTTCTGGGAACAATGTATTCAATGAAA
>CAZYFB010000139.1:0-2980 GCA_964646655.1 uncultured bacterium | reverse complement strand
AGCATCGGAGAGATTAATCCAAAATTTCAGGTGTATTATGCTCAAGATTCGAAACCTATAATCGCATTTTCAAAACTTTTTAATGATGCTTCTAATCCATCAGACCCATTTGCAGCAGTCATGACATGTGATCACGCGGATGAAAATTGTCCCTTTATTCCATATTCTGAAATAAGAATTTCAATTCCATATAATGATCCAAAAGCTTATGATAAAACCGCTTTGGAAGTAAAAAAATACGACGAAAGAACACTTCAGATAGCTTCGGAAATGATATATGTATTTAAAAAAGTCAAGGGTTAGTCTTTCTTAGTTCAATTAATTATTTTTAAAATATGCAGATGTAATGTTTAAAAAATCATCTCTTATTCGATTTTACTTATTCCGTTTATTGGAATGTAATATAAAAATAAGATTGTTTGGTCGCTTTTGGATTTCTTGTTGATGGGATCTGGATCTTTATTATGGGACATTTGACTAATGTTATTATAATAAAAACTATAAACACCTTATCTTTAAAGTTATTATTACAAAGTTGATGTTAGAAAGTTTTAAAATTTTTCAAATTGATGCCTTTACTAAAGAAATATTTAAAGGAAATCCAGCGTGTGTAGTTCCACTATCCGAATGGATTGATGATAACATATTACTTGAAATTGCAAAAGAAAATGCAGTGCCAGAAACCGCTTTTTTTGTCAACAAAAAGAATTCTATCCACTTACGATGGTTTACCCCAGATCTTGAAATGGATCTATGTGGTCATGCTACTCTTGCTACTGCTCACTGCTTAGTAAAACATCTAGGATACAAATCAAATAAAATAAAATTTGAAACATTTAGCGGTATTCTGGAGGTTTCAATTGAAAATGGAATATATTTTTTAGATTTTCCATCCAGACCACCAAAAAGAACTAAACTTCCTGATTTAATTAAAAGTTCTATAAATATAACTCCTTTAGAGGTCCTTAAAGCTCGTGATTTCGTTCTTCTATTTGAGTCTGAACAACAAATCAGAGATATTGAAATAAATCGTGTAATTTTTGATCAAATTAACTTAGGTACAGGGGGGGTTATTATGACTTCAAAAGGAAAAAATGTAGACTTCGTATCGCGCTTTTTCAGTCCTCAAGCTACATTGCTAGAAGATCCAGTCACAGGCTCTGCTCATTGCTCATTGATTCCTTTTTGGGCAAATCGACTTCAAAAACAAAAAATGAATGCATTACAGTTATCAAAAAGGGGTGGAGAACTGATTTGCAAGGAAATGGGGCAACGAGTTCTTATTGGTGGAGAAGCTCGCACTTACTTAGAGGGGCATTTTTTTATTGATAAATGAAAACAGCCGAGTTTTATAAGTTATAGCGAAGCCCTAGAGTCCAAATAAATTGGTTGGGTGATAAAGTTTGATTTATAAAACCTCTCAAATCAAATCGTGGACTTAATCGGTAATTAATCGTTTCAGCTATTCCAAATGTAGTGTCAATATCTAAAAAATAGGTTTGGGTAATAAAGGAAAACTTATTTTCCTTTAAAATTCCTGATAAACTAAATAAATTAATCTTTGTATCATTATTGCTACCATTTCCGTGGATATAAGTAGCATTTAACATCATTTTTTTTGTGACTGGATAACTTGTGCCAATTCTCTGGGCAAAGTAAGTTTTTACAGTATAATCATCCTCAATCTGAATTATTGGAAAAACAATACCACCTGAAACTTTTAACTTTTTACTTTTTTTATCAAGTAATTTCATTTGTGTTACAAAAAAAAAGCTTCGAGATCTTAGTGTATTCAATCTAATATTCCCTATCATGTAAGCAGAAAACAGTTTCTTATTTCCAGTACCTGCATTTATTATAATATTAGGATTTGGATCTGTAAATGCTGGGATAAAAGAAAAACCCCCAGTACTAAGCTCTATACTTCCATATTGGGAATATCCAAATAACGGTATAAGTAATAGTAAAATCACAACCATATAAAATTTGATAATGGTTGCAATCATGTAAAACTTAATTAATTTGAATTTATGGTTTATGATTTTATTGAATATTAAAATTCATAATTAAAATATTAAAAATATAACTTTTGAATCGTTTATTAGGTTTGCTTTTATAAATTTTAACCTTTAAAATTTAATATTGGGTGATAATTCGTTTTTTTATTAAAATTCTGAAAACTTATTATTAATTGTTTATTTTTAAATTAGGTTAATTAACTTTAACTTAAATTTTATCAAATGATAAAAATTGAAAAAAATAGATCATCTTGTCCTGTTAGCTCAGCTCTCGATATTATTGGTGACCAATGGTCTATTATTATAATTAGAGATTTGTTTTTAGAGAGGACTACCTTTTCTGAATTTCGTGATTCACCTGAAAAAATAGCTTCAAATATTCTTACAGATAGGCTCAAAAAACTTTTAGATTTTGATTTAATAGGTTATGTGCTTAACCCAAAAAATAAAAAAATTAAAGTATATTATCTAAAAGACTCTGGTATTGACCTATACCCTTTAATCTTTAATTTATCTATGTGGAGTAAAAAACACTTAGATATGAAGTTTCACCCCTTATCTGAAGAGTGGTATAAAATTACTAAAAAGAAAACTTCCTCAAAAGTAATATTAGAATCCACAAAAAAGTATCGTAATTTCAGAAAATCTACTTTAAATAAAATGGCTGTATAGTTTTATTATTTGGGTTAAATCAATTTGAGTAACTTATAAAAACATTATTAGTTTATCTTAATGGAAAAATAAATGGAAATAAAAAAGTATGCCCATTCACTCTTTTTGACTGTCTCGCTGGTATTTCTGTTTAATAATTTCAGCTTTTCTCAAAAATTTGAAACTCGTTCTGTTTTTGTAAAAAAAATAAATGAAAAAATAAATTTGGATGGTGTTCTAGATGAAACCTCATGGGATAAAGCTAATGCAGCTGATGATTTTTGGCAATATTTTCCAACTGATTCAATAAA
>CAZYFB010000138.1:0-3113 GCA_964646655.1 uncultured bacterium | reverse complement strand
TTTTTTAGATATTTTATTATATAATATTGACATAATCAGCACTGTAAATAAGGGATTTAAAGTAGTAACCAAAATCGCCCCTTTTCCTGCCAAACCATAATCTGTACCTTTAAAAAAAGCAATATTATATATTAAAAAGAGTAAACTAGGTCCTAATATATATTTATACTCTGAGAGTTTAGGGAAAGGTTTTTTAAGAACTATTACAAATGGAAGAATAGATATAAAACCCAAAAGAAATCTTAAGAAAATAAGATTATAATAAGATAAATATTCGTTAACTATCTTTGCATTTGTCCAAGCAATTGCCCATGTAATCATTGCCAAAGACATCCATATGTAGATATTTTTACTTGATATCTGTTTATTTTCCACTATTTCTGATTGCGAGTATTCTGGTTAATACTGGAGGATGCGTATAGTTTAAAAATACATTTAGCCAGTGAGGTGTAAGGTTACTGAGATTTTCTTTAGATAATTTTTTTAATCCTGAAATTAAAGAATCAGGCATTTTAGCTGTTTTGACAGAATATGCATCTGCAGAAAATTCATTTTTTCTAGAAATAAACGTAAAAAATATTCCTATTACCATTGAAATAGGAGCATATAACATTGTAAAAAATACTAGACTGGCATAAACAGAAAGATTTTCCATCTGAAATACATTAAAAAGCAAGGTATTGTTTATAAAAATAGAAAGAATATATAGCATTATACCAGATTGTAAAGTGCTCAGTAGAATACCTGAATAGATATGTTTTAGTTTATAATGCCCTACTTCATGAGCTATTATAGATAAAATTTCATCATCATCCATTTGATCTAATAAAGTATCAAATAAGGCTATACGTTTATATTTACCAATACCACTAAAATAAGCATTTGAATGCGAAGATCTTTTTGATCCATCTATAACTTCAAGTTTAGCTACTGGAAAATCTATTTCATTTAAATAATTTCTTATTCTTTCTAGTAAAGGACCTTCTTCTAAGGGAGTAAACTTATTAAACATTGGAGCTATAAATGTTATAAATATTGGCTGCATAATAATACTAAAAGCAACAAGAAAAAACCAAACATACAACCAACCATATTCTGAGTAAGAATTAAAGAAAAATAAGATAAGATACAATACTGGACCACCAATAAGGATTGTAAGAAAATAACCTTTAATTTTATCAGTTACATAAGTATTAAATGTAGTTTTATTAAAACCATATTTCTGTTCTATTACAAAAGTTTTGTATATGGAAAATGGAATGGTAATTATATCATTTATAATGAATAATAAAGCAAAAAATAATAAACCAGTTACATTTGGATTGTAACCATACGCTCTAACAAAAATATCTATATAATTATAAAAACCTCCAAATATAAAATAAAGATTTAACATTAATGAAAAAGTCGAAGTTAAAAATGAAAATTTAGTGTTTGTTTTAGTATAAGACTGTGATTTTATGTATTTACTTTGATCATAGGTATCTTTAAATTCTTCAGGGAGATTTGGATTTAGCGCTTTGATATTTAATATGTTTACTATGATTTCCAGTACATATTGAAATATTAACATTCCAATAATTATAATAAAATATATATTCATTTTTTCCTTTATTAATTATGAAATTACAAAAGAGCCTAAATTATAATGAGATTTGACATTCATTTCTAAACCCTTAGATTTTACTGTTTCTTTCACTATTGTTATCATCCTATTTGAATTTCCCGTTATGATTAATACAGGTAAATTATCCTGATTATCTTCTAAAAATTTATTAACTTTTGCTGGAACCTCAATATGATAGATACCATGGAGATCTAATTCTGGTAATTTGTACTTCATTTACCTTCTTTTTTCTTTTTAGCCTCACTTATTCGCTTATTTGCATCAAGTTCCATTTTTCTCATTCTGATATTATTAGGTGTAATTTCAATTAATTCATCTTCTGCAATAAATTCGATGCATTGATCCAATGATAAATTTTGTGGTGGACGTAATACAACAGTTGCATCAGATGATGATGCTCTCATATTTGTTAATTTTTTTTCTTTTGTAATATTAACATCCAAATCACCTGGTCTATTTCTTTTTCCTAGTATCATTCCCTTATAGACTTCAGTTCCAACCTCTAAATAAAGCTCACCTCTATCTACCATACCAAGACTTGCATAAGTTGTAATTTTTCCTGGTCTATCAGCTATAAGGACTCCAGATTGTCTATGACTTATATTTCCAGCCCATGGTTGATAAGAATCAAATAATGTATTCATGATACCCGTTCCTTTTGTATCAGTTAAAAATTGACTCCTAAAACCTATTAAACCTCTAGATGGAATTTTAAATTGTAAGGTTGTACGACCAAAACCATTATTTTGTAGATTAGTCATTTTACCTTTTCGATTCGATATTTTTTCAGTAATAGTCCCAACATGATTTTCATCAAGATCAAGATATAAATTTTCTATTGGTTCATATATCTTACCATCTTCTTCCTTTGTAATTACTTGAGGCTTAGAAACCATAAATTCATAACCTTCTCTTCGCATGGTTTCTATAAGTATTGCCATCTGAAGTTCACCTCTACCACATACTTCAAATACATCAGTTTCTTTTGTTGGTTTAACCTTAAGAGAAACGTTTCCAAGAGTCTCTAATAATAATCTATCTTTTAAATTTCTGGATGTTACAAATTTCCCTTCCAGACCAGCAAAAGGTCCATTATTAACATGAAAAAACATTGATACAGTAGGTTTATCAACTTCTATTCTTGGTAAGGCTTTGGGATTTTCATTAGAAGAGATAGTGTCACCAATATTAATATTTTCAATTCCAGCTACAGCAATGATATCACCAGATTCAAGTTTATCAACTTTTATTTTTTTTAACCCTTTAAATGTATAGCATGCAGATAATTTTAAATTATTAATTATATTATTTTCCGAACAAAGACTGTAAGGTTTATTCATTTCTATCAAACCATTACCTAATCTTCCAACAGCTATTTGACCAACATATGAATCGTAATCAATATTTGTTATCAAAAATTGAGTAATCTGACTATCATCAGCCTCTGGACCTTTAATTTCTGATATAATTAAATCAAATAAAGGTT
>CAZYFB010000137.1:1362-3115 GCA_964646655.1 uncultured bacterium | reverse complement strand
CTAAAAAAGGATTCTTTCAAAATATTAATTTTCAATATAGCAGTCGAGCTGAAAATAGAATAATAACTACCGAAGATGCACTTTTCAGCCCTAATATGTTTGATAATGCTAAAACTGGAATGAAGCATTCAATACCTTTAAGTACTAATTTCAAACTCTTTAAGTATATAAGCATGTCGACCAGTGCAAATTATGAAGAGGTATGGACACAAAATACAGTTCGTTTCTCTAATTATAATGATGATTTAGGAAGTGCTGTTAGGGATACTATTAATAAGATTGGAACTTTTAGACAATATAATCTTAGTGCCTCATTAGGGACGACAATCTACGGGACTGTTAATTTTGGTGATAAAAAGAAAATTCAATCTATTCGACATACAATAAGACCTTCAATAAGTTATAGCAATAAACCGAGTTTTGAAAAATATTACGATACATACATTGTTGATGCGGATGGAAATTCTGCTGAATATACTAGATATCAAAACAGTCTTTTTGGAATACCTTTAAAGTCATTGTCAAATAGTATGGGGATTACGATAGGTAATAATTTCGAAGCAAAAGTTATGGATAATGATTCTACTGCTAATGGTCCCAAAAAGATAGTATTATTAAATAACTTAAACCTATCAACTTCTCATAATTTTGCCGCAGATTCACTTCGATGGAGTCCCACAAGATTATCCTCTGGTTTTTCATTTTTAAAAAATAAAATGGATGTGAATTTTGGGTTAACTTTAGATCCGTATGCACTTGATGAAAATAAAGTAAGAATGAATAAATATAATATTTCAAATGGTGGAGGTCTTTTCCGTATGACAAGTGCAAATATCAATATGAATTATTCATTTTCAAGTAGTGAACTTGAAGGTAATAACGAAGAGGAAGAAGATCCCGATCAAAGAAACCAACTAGAGTCTATATCCAGTGGAGGAAGAGATGATGATTTGTTTGGTCGTGCTGAAGACTTTACTGATAGACGTATGACAGATAATCAAAATAGTGAGCCTGCCCCACAATATCCTAGTTATAGAACAAAGATTCCTTGGGATTTAAAACTTGCATATTCATTTACCTATAATAATTCTCGGGGTCAAAAAGATATTAGCAATAACTCATTAATGTTTTCAGGTAATATAGACTTAACGCCTAAGTGGAAAGTTGGGTTATCTTCAGGGTATGATTTCAAAGGTGAGGGATTCACTTATACCCAACTTCGTTTTAATAGGGACCTTAATAGTTGGAGACTTAACTTTAGCTGGGTGCCTTTTAGTGAAAGAGCATCATGGAATTTCTTTATTGGGATTAAATCTGGACTATTAAGTGATATCAAATATGAAAAACAGAGTTTACCAAATAGAAGGTAAAATCATTTAAATTCATTAACTTTTAAAAAAAAATAATTGAAAAAAAAGATCATTACTACACTCAATGCACCTGCACCATTAGGCCCATATAATCAGGCAGTGAAAGCTGGGAATACCCTATATATTTCTGGGCAAATTCCAATTACAGCAAATAGTATGGAAATTTTTAGTGGGACAATAAAACAAGAAACTGATTTAGTTATGAGGCATTTAGAGGCGATATTGGATGCAGCTGACATGAGTTTTGATAATGTAGTTAAAACTTCTATCTTTTTAGATAACATGGACAACTTCGGTCAGGTAAATGAAGTATATGGAAGTTATTTTGATAATGATAATGCCCCAGCCAGAGAAACTATTGCAGTAAAGACATTACCTAAATC
>CAZYFB010000137.1:0-1262 GCA_964646655.1 uncultured bacterium | reverse complement strand
TCTTTTAAAAAAAATGAAATTGAACCAATAAAATGAATTGGAACATCTTTAGCATTTTCAAATTGTAAAATTTGATGATTGATAAACCGTTCAAGCCCTTTTTGTATTATATCTTGAAATACCTCGTTTTTCTTATGCTTAATTAAAAATTTTGAAAAAGTAGCTAGATATGTATTTGGATTTTCACGGCGGTAAATATTTTCTTTAACTGTATCTGCTGATAAATCATATTCTTTTTCAAATTCTTTTGACAATTCCCCTGACATGGTTTTAAAATAATAACTTCGAAGAAGTTGTTTACCATAAAAATTTCCACTGGCCTCATCCATTAGGATATACCCTAAAGAAGTTACACGCTGTTCAATTTCTTTTCCGTCAAAATAAGTGCAATTAGAACCTGTACCTAAGATGCAAACAATAGATTTCTCTCCAATTTTTGTAGCAGCATATACTGCAGCAAATGTGTCTTCTTTGATAACAAATTCGCTGTTTGTAAAAATCTCATCAAAAACTTTTCTTATTCTTCTTTGGGTTGAATTAATTCCTAATCCTGCACCATAGAAATATAAGTGAGTAACGTTCTTTCTATTTTGGTATAAATCAAAATTATTGATAATGCGTTCTTTGAGGATGGCGCTAGAAAGAACCTGTGGATTCAAACCAAGGGTTTGTGTAGAAAAAACAGTTTCACCTTTTTTGTCTATGCTAATCCAGTCTGTTTTAGTAGATCCACTGTCAACAATTAAAATCATTTTGAAATAAGCTTATAATTGATTTACATGCTTCGCTAAATCAATAAGCTTATTGGAATAACCACATTCATTGTCATACCAGGAAATGATTTTGAAAAATTTTGAGTTTAACTCCATTCCGGCTCCTGCATCAAAAATAGAAGTTCTAATGTCGCCAACAAAATCTTGAGAAACAACAGCCTCTTCAGTGTAACCCAGGATATTTTTCATTTCTGTATCAGAATATTTTTTCATGATACTTTTAATTTCATGATAAGAAGTATTCTTTTCAAGCTTTACGGTTAAGTCAACTACTGAAACATTAGCGGTAGGTACTCTGAAAGCCATACCTGTTAACTTTCCAACAAGCGATGGTATTACTTTTGTAACTGCTTTAGCAGCACCTGTTGATGCGGGCATTATATTTAGCAAAGAGCTTCTTCCTCCTCTATAGTCTTTTTTCGAAGGACCGTCAACTGTAAATTGTGTTGCTGTTGTTGCATGAACAGTAGTCATTAAACCCTCTACAAT
>CAZYFB010000136.1:0-3117 GCA_964646655.1 uncultured bacterium | reverse complement strand
CAAGTCTCCAGCAGTGGTGTTTGTATCATCACCTCCAATGGTATGTAATATTTCGATTTTATCTTTTTTTAACTGATTTGCAGCCTTGGTTAATGGATCTTCATCTTTTTTAATATATTGATTTTTAATACAATCTTCTATATTAGTTAATTTGACTCTACTGTTTCCGATAAAACTCCCACCATATGAAATGATATTTTCAATATTATCGGCTATGTGATTAGGAATAGATATAATGTCACCTTTTAATAGACCTTTATAGCCATTTTTATATGCAAAGAATTCTACTTCAATATCTAATTTAGAATATTGTTCAATTAAAAGACCAATTGAAGAAGATAAGCATGGAGCTAAACCACCTGCAGTTAAAAAGGCAACCCTCAAAATTTAAGTTCCTAGTATTATACTAATCATCATAATGATATCGTTAATATTTACTATTCTATCTTCATTTATGTCAGCATCTTTAATTTGACAACCATCTGTTGTATCAATATTATCTAAAATAAGATCAGTTAAAATAATAATATCTTGTACGTTGATAATTAAATTATCATCAATATCACCAGCTAGATTATGACATTCTGGAAATAAATCAACATCTCCACATATTCCATCACCATCTAAATCATTTTCTTCATCATTAGGACATATGTCAATATCACCACAAATATCATCACCATCAATATCGTTATCTGAATCATTAGGACATTCATCAATGCAATCTGGTATATTATCCTCATCAACATCAATCGTATCATCAAAACCATCACATACGTCACAATCATTTCCAATGCCATCACCATCATCATCTACAGGGTCATTTTGATTACATGGTTCACACATAGCACCACACTCATCAATCAATTGCGCAATAAAATCATTAGCATTTCCACCATTCCATCCATCAATTGTATTATTACTGCCGTCACATGAATTAGAATTACCATTATTCTGATAAGGCCAAGGTTTGGCTCTAACTGTCATAGTATGATCTATAATAGCATAAGTTGGATAAGCACTCCATGAATCACGCAACCAACTAAAGATAGTGCCAGGATCTTCAACAATCAGTGGAAACCCTTCAACTCCTTGATTACCCCATTGTTCACATGAATAAGGTTGATTTAAATCTGATAAACTAGTGATAAAAACAACAGCTGGATTGGTTTCATGCCAATATTCTTCTTGTGCATCCATAAAACCTATGGAGCTATAGCATGATCCTCACCAAGTAGCAGCCATATCAACAAATGTTATATGATAATTCCCTCCGTTTAAATCACCATTTAAATCTGATAAACTCCAGTTATCTCCAACCTGATAATCACCCGAACTATAACATACTTCAAAATTTGTATTTTGATCATCAATATTTATCTGGTCACCAGCACAATAAGTTTGTGAGAAGATGAAAGAGGAAAAAGTTAGTAAAATTGTGATTATTTTATTCATTGAATTAATCTCCTAATTATAACTTGGTATAATTTACAAATTTTTACTTAAGGAAGGAAATTCTAATTATTAAACTATAAACAAAGCTTTAGTTAAGTACCACAAAAAGTTTTATATGTTTCATCAAAACCATTTGGTATTGTTTGAAAATTATTATGATTTTCTTTGTAATTATACGTATTTGACATATCAAACAATAATTTATCAAATTCTTTTTTATTGCCATTAATTGCATTTTTTAATGCTGATTCAACTAAGTGGTTTCTCGGTATATAAATTGGATTATTCATTTTCATTATACTTGAATAATTTGGATCATTTTCAATTCTTTTATTCCACTTTTTTTTCCAATTTTTAAATTCATCAGATTTAAATAAAGAATCTTCAAGATTCACATTCATTGTTAAAGCTGAAAATGTATTAGTGTAATCTGATTTATATGATTCCATCAATTTAAGTAGATTACTAATTAACAACTCATCTTCTTTAACAGGATTTAAGATTCCTAATTTATTATACATCATTTGATACCACTTATTTGAGTATTCAATAGGAAATTGATCTAAAATATTTTGAGCTAAATCAATAGCTTTATCTTCATCATCATCAATTAAGGGTAAAATAGATCCTGCAAATACTGATAAATTCCAATAAACAATTTTATGTTGATTTCCAAAAGCATACCTACCATGTCTATCAATTGAGCTAAAAACAGTTTGGGGGTCATATTTATTTAAAAATGCACATGGTCCATAATCTATTGTTTCACCTTCAATACTCATATTATCTGTATTCATTACTCCATGAATAAAACCAACTCTAATCCATTCAACTACTAAATCTATTTGCTTTTTCATGACTATTTTTAATAATTCAAGATATGGAGATTCTTTGTTTAAAATTTTTGGATAACATCTCTTTATGACATAATTAGTAAATTTTTCAAAATCATCTTTTGAACAAAATTGTTTTGCATATTCAAAAGTACCAACTCTTATATGACTAGATGCAATTCGAGTTAAAATACCTCCATTGCTAATTGTTTCTCTAAATACTTTTTCGCCAGTATCAATAACTGCTAAACTTCTAGAGGTTGGTATTTTCAAAAGATGCATTGCTTCACTTATTAAGTGTTCTCTAAGCATTGAGCTTAACGTTGCTCTCCCATCACCATTTCTAGAGAACGATGTTTTTCCAGCACCTTTTAATTGAATATCAAATAGTTTATTATTTAAATCTTTTTGTTCACCCAATAATATTGCTCTTCCATCTCCAAGCATGGTAAAGTGACCAAATTGATGACCTGCGTATGCTTGTGAAATAGGTTGACAATTATCAGGTAATTTATTTCCTGAAAAATAATTCGTAATTAATGATTTATTATCACTTAAAAATTCAAGATTTAATTGTTTTGCCAATTTTTTATTGAAATAAACTAATTTTGGATTTTGAACTAAAGTTGGTTTTACTTTTTCATAAAAGCAATCAGGTAACTCTAAATAACTATTTTGAAGATTTAATTTTTTATTTTTGCTTTTCATGACAATCTATTAATTATAATATTTCTGATTAATACAGTTAAAACTATGTTAATAATTTCATATAAAAAAGCCCCGATATTAAAACCGAGGCTTATATTAAAAATACTTATGTTTAAAAATT
>CAZYFB010000135.1:0-3131 GCA_964646655.1 uncultured bacterium | reverse complement strand
TATCTAAATAAATTATATTTTTCATTAATCAATGATAATTAAATCAGATTTTTTTTCTGTAATTTTTCCAATTATACTGTGTGATAAACAATTATAGAATTTTAGCTTGTCAATCAAATCATTTAAGTTTTTTTTAGGAACAGATATTAATAAACCACCAGAGGTTTGCGCATCATAAAATAAAAATTCGTTCTTTTTCTTATTTTTGTAGTTTACAAAAGAATTAAAACATTCATAATTTTTTTTGGTTCCTCCAGGTATGTTTGAATCATTAGAAGCATAAGTTTCTACATTATTAATCAAGGGTATATCATTAGCAAAAATTTCAGCAGTTACATTACTTGATTGGCACATTTCTTTTAAATGCCCAATTAACCCATAACCAGTAATGTCAGTACATGCATTTACATTAGTTGAGTTCATTGCTTTGGATGCACTAGAATTTGAACTTGTCATTACTTCAATAATTGCATTAATATCATCATTTTTAGCGTTTCCTCTTTTAATAGCAGTTGATATAATACCTGTACCTAGTGGTTTTGTTAAAACTAAAACATCGCCATCCTTTGCATTATCATTTCGTACTAATTTATCTTTTTTTACTATTCCAGTAACAGCCATTCCATATTTAGGTTCTTTATCTTTAATGCTATGTCCACCTAAAATAGGAGTATTTGATTCTGAAGCAATATCTTGACCACCTTTTAGAATTTGATGAAGTACATCCAATGGCAAATCATCTGTTGGAAAACATGTTATATTTAATGCAAAAATAGGTTTTCCGCCCATTGCATAAATATCAGAAAATGAATTTGCAGCAGCTATTCTACCAAATTCATATGGGTCATCAACTATTGGAGTAAAAAAATCAAGACTTTGAATTAAATAATTATCTTTATCAATAGGATATACTGAGCAATCATCTGAAGTTTGATATCCTTTGATGTTGTTTCCAAGTTTCAATTCACTTTGGCTAAGCTTATCTAAAATCTCACCGAGATCTTTTGGATTTATTTTACAAGCTCAACCAGCTCCTGAGCTGTATGACGTTAATTTAATATTGTTCATAAATTTTAATTAATAAAAATAAACTAAAAATAATACTTAAATATAAAAATAATTTTTGTCTTATTTAATATAATTTAGGTAAATTATGTTATCTAATAATTAAAGATAATTTAATGGCTAAAAGAGAAATAAATTCTAAAGAAGTTGACTTAATTACGATAAGGTTTGCTGGAGATTCTGGAGATGGCATGCAGCTTACTGGTAACCAGTTTACCACAAATTCTGCTTTATTTGGAAATGATATAGCAACTTTACCTGATTTTCCTGCAGAAATTAGAGCGCCTCAAGGTACACTTGCTGGTGTAAGTTCATTTCAACTACAATTTAGTAATCAAGATATTCATACTCCTGGAGATAAACTTGATGTTTTAGTTGCAATGAATCCAGCTGCTTTAAGAGTTAATATTGATGATTTAAAACCAAATGGTATGATCATTGCAAATACAGCCAATTATACAAACAAAAATTTTAATTTAGCTAGTTATGAGACAGACCCACTAGAAGATGGCACCTTAGATTCATATAAAGTAATTAAAGTTAATATGAATGAATTAGTGAACACAGCTCTTGAAAATGTAGATTTGCCATCTAAAATGAAATCTAGAAGTACTAATATGTTTGCGCTTGGAATATTATACTGGATATATGAAAGAAAACTAGATTCAACAATTGATTTTTTAAATCAAAAATTTAAAAGTAAACCACTAATTGTAGAAGCAAATACTATTGCTCTCAAAGCAGGCTATAATTATGGTGATACTATTGAAGCTATTCGCACAACTTATAGAGTATCTCAGGCTAAATTAAATAAAGGTACATATAGAAATATTATGGGTAACGAGTGTTTAACCTTAGGTCTTATTGCTGCTGCAAATAAAGCTAAATTAGACTTATTTTTTGGTGGCTACCCAATTACACCTGCTAGTGATATTTTGCATATTTTATCAAAGTATAAAAATTATGGAATAAAGACTTTTCAAGCAGAAGATGAAATAGCTGGAATTTGTAGTGCTTTAGGAGCAGCATTTGTAGGTGATTTAGCAATAACTGCAAGTAGTGGACCAGGTATAGCTCTTAAAGGTGAAGCCATGGGTCTTGGAATTATTACAGAATTACCTATTGTTGTAATTAATATACAGAGGGGCGGTCCTTCAACTGGTTTACCTACAAAAACAGAACAATCTGATCTCAATCAAGCTATGTATGGAAGAAATGGAGAATGCCCAGCAGTTGTTATTGCAGCACAGTCAGCATCTGATTGTTTTGATACTGCATTTGAAGCATGTAAAATAGCACTTGAATTTATGGTTCCTGTAGTTTTGCTTTCAGATGGTTACATTGCAAATGGATCAGAACCATGGAAATTACCAGATTTGGACAAACTTCCTGAAATCAAAACTAAAATTATAAATGAAACAAAAGATGAAAAATTTTTACCATACACAAGAGATGAAAAAACTTTGTCTAGAGATTGGGCTTTACCTGGCACACCTGGGTTAGAGCATAGGATAGGTGGACTAGAAAAAGCAGCAAACACAGGAAATGTAAGTTATGATGCCGACAATCATGATTATATGGTAAAATTAAGACAAGATAAAATTGATGTTATTGCAGATTTTATTCCAGAACTTGAAGTTTATGGTAATCCAAAAGGAGAACTTTTAGTATTAAGTTGGGGTGGAACTTATGGGGCATGTAGAGCTGCAGTTCAAAAAGCAAATGCAAATAATATATCTGTTTCACACATCAACTTAAAATATATTAATCCATTCCCTAAAAATTTAGCAGAAATTTTATTAAAATTTAATAAAGTATTAATTCCTGAAATTAATTTAGGTCAATTATCTACAATTATTAGAAGCAAATTTTTAATTGATACTATTAATTTTAATAGAGTATCTGGTAAACCTTATACAACGTCTGATATTTATGAAAAAATTGAGCAAATTATAGAGGAAAGTTAATTATGGCTGAAATAAAAGAAAAATTAAAGAAAAAAGACTTTATCTCTGATCAGGATATTAAATGGTGTCCTGGTTGTGGTGACTACTCTATTTTAAATT
>CAZYFB010000134.1:0-3221 GCA_964646655.1 uncultured bacterium | reverse complement strand
TATGTCAATATTATATAATAAAATATTTAAAAAAGAAATTGTTGGAGTAGTGTTAGGAATTATTGGTGGATATATTATTATGGATTTATATAATGTTGGATTTAAAAGTATACTAGAGCCAGGTAATATATATTTTATAATTTGTGCTATTTCATGGGGTATTATGTCTGTATTGATAAATTTTGCTCAAAAAATCATTAACCCATTTAGTTTTATATGTATATGCTATTTAATAACAATGATATTTACATTCCCATTTATTTCAATAACTGAAATTATTTCAACTGAATATGACTTTAAATTCTTCATAAATTTTTTCTTTGTTTCAATGGGGGCAATGTCTTTTGGTACATCAGTTTATATGTATTATACTCCAATTTTAGGACCCTCAAAAGCTAGTATTTTTATTTTTTCTGTTCCATTTTTAGCAATTTCAATGGCAAATTTTTTTTTAAATGAACCATTTACTTTAAATGTTGTTATTGGCGGGATATTAAGTCTTCTTGCAATTTATATAGTTAATAAAAAGTAATTTTTTAAATTATGACCATGGATAAGCATTATGATATAATTATTGTTGGAGCTGGACCTGCTGGTACATCAGCTGCTCTTTATGCAGAAAAAATGGGCTTAAAAACAATCATTCTTGATAAAAGCTCTTTTCCCAGAGATAAGATATGTGGAGATGCACTGTCTGGTAAAAGTGTTAAGTATATGAGAGAACTAGGGATATTAGATGAAGTTCCAAATTTAAACGGATCAACCATTAAAAGAATTACTTTTGGAAGCCCTGCACATAAACAATTTGATATTTATTTAAACAATAAACAAAATACTGGAGATATTAAAGAGGGTTACGTTATACCAAGAGAAATTTATGATAATTTTTTATTCCAAAAAGCGAAAAATGTGACAGAAATTATTGAAAATTTTAACGTTAATAATCTTTTATACGAAAATGATAGAATAATTGGTATAACTGGTAAACTAAATAAACAAACACATGAGATTTATGCACCTTTAATTCTTGGATGCGATGGAGCTAAATCTACCATTGCTCGAAAACTTGGATTTCATTCTGAAGATCAAGAAAATACAGCCATTGCTATAAGATGTTATTATGAAGGTGTTAAGGGGTTGACTGATCAAATAGAGCTACACTTTGTTGATGAAGTGTTGCCTGGTTATTTCTGGCTATTTCCTGCTGGTGATAATATTGCAAATATTGGTTTAGGTTTAAGTAAGAAATTTGCTAAAAAAGATGAACGTAAATTATCTCAAGTTTTAGATGAAGTTACTGCGTCTCCATATTTTAAAGATAGATTTGCTAATGCAAAACAACTTGAAAAGCCTAAAGGGTGGTCACTTCCACTTGGCAGAATACAAAGACCTAGTTTTGGAGATGGCTTTATGCTTCTTGGAGATGCTGCTGGGTTAATAGATCCATTTACAGGTGAGGGGATAGGAAATGCTATGGCCTCTGCTAAGTTTGCAATTGAAGTTGCTTCACAAGCTAAAAAAGAAAATGACTATTCTAAAACTATCCTTTCAAAATACCATCAATTAGTATGGGATGAATTAGGGTCAGAACTTAGAACTAGCACAAAATTACAAAATTTATCAAACTACAAAACATTACTCAATATTATAATCAATAAAGCTTCAAGAAATAAAGATATCCAAGATATTATCTCTGGAATGCTGACGAAAGAAATCTCCAAAGATAAACTATCTAACCCTTTATTTTATTTAAAAGTGTTATTTGCTTAATAAATTATGCCTGAACTACCTGAGGTTGAAACTGTAACAAATTCCGTAAAAAAACACTTATTAAAAAATAAGTTAAATAAAATTACTATTAAGTGGCCAAAAGTTTTAGATAACTTTAATATAGATGATTTTAGAAAAATAATTTTAGGAAAATCTATATCCAATGTTTTTAGAAGAGGCAAGTATATTCTTATAGATTTTAATTCCTCTTTATTGGCGGTGCATCTTAGAATGACAGGTAAACTTTATGTTAGTAACCAAATAGATGAGAGCAATAAACATATTTCAGCATATTTTAATTTAAATAATAAGTTTTTAGTTTTTGAAGATACCAGAAAATTTGGAAGAATTTATCTCTATAAAGATCTATCAATATTAAATTCTAAACTTGGTATAGAACCATTATCAAAAGAATTTACATATAACTGGTTCAATGATTGTTTAAGTAAGAAGCATAGACAAATCAAACCATTCTTACTTGACCAAACATATCTAGTCGGTATGGGAAATATTTATACGGATGAAGCATTATGGGCTGCAAAAATTCATCCATTAAGCAAGTGTGATGAAATTAAAAAAATCAATTTAAAACAGTTACATAAAGCGATCGTAAAAGTTTTATCAGATTCTATTAAACTTGGTGGAACCACTATTAGAGATTATACGTATGATTATTCATATGTAGGTAACTACGCATTAAATCTAAATGCATATGGACAAAATGATAAGCCTTGTCGCAGATGTGGATCCAAAATTATAAAACTTAAAGTTGCGCAAAGAGGAACATATATATGTCCTAACTGTCAAACTCTTTAATAATTATCTTTATATTTATCTTAATAATATTTAAATTAACGTGCAAAACGTGCAATTATTATGAAAAAACAACATTTACCATACAAATATTGTAAATCTTGTAGTAGAATATTCTACTGGAGAAAGAAATGGATTAGAGAATGGGAAAATGTAAAGTTTTGCTCTAAAAGATGTAGTAGTACAAAAATATAATATTATTAAATATAATGAATTAAATTTCATACTGTTCAAATATGAAGAATTAATGATCAATAATGGCAAATAAGCAAAAAATAGCAATTATAGGAAGTGGAATATCTAGTCTTACCTCTGCGTATATTCTAAGTAGAAAACACGATGTATATTTGTTTGAAAAAAATGATTATATTGGTGGTCATACACATACTCATACTATTAAAGAAAATGAAAAGATATTAAATGTAGATTCTGGATTTATTGTCTACAATGAAAATACCTATCCAAACTTTATAAGTTTACTTGATCAGCTAAATGTAGACAGACAACATACCACTATGGGTTTCAGTGTAAAATCTAAATTAAATGATTTTGAATATGCAGGAAATTCATTGAATTCTTTTTTTGCTCAGAGAACAAATATATTTAAACCATCTTTTATAAAAATGACATCTGATATT
>CAZYFB010000133.1:0-3354 GCA_964646655.1 uncultured bacterium | reverse complement strand
TTAAGTTTCAATAAAAAAATTATTTTAGCAATTTATCACTTAAAAGATGATTAAAATCAGTATTGATTCAGACATAATTTTCAGTATTGAATTAATGGATATAGCATCTCTAATTCCTCATGAAGAAATTATAAACTCCAAAAAGGACCACAAGAAATCAGAATATAAAAATTCTTATATAATTTCATTTCACACTATAATAGCATGTAGTGAAACTAATGTTATAATTGATGGACATCATCGTTATAATGCGTTAAAAGAACTGGAATTTATTAAAATCCCGGTTACACGAATTAATTATCATTCTAAAAAAGTAATTACGAATGAAGATAACAGTATCCTAAAATCTGATATCATTACTAATGCCAAAAGCAAAAAATTGTATCCTCCAAAATCAACAAACCACCTCATTTATTGCAATAAGAAAAATAAATGGTTTCCTATGAAAGATATTTCTTCTATTTATAAAATTTCAAAGTAAAAAACTCAATATAAATTGACTAAATTTTTTTTCATTTTTCAGCTCTAAAAAATATTTTATAAGATCGTCTTCTAAACAATTTCAATTCGTAAACAATTTAAATATTAATAAAAAGAGTTACATCAACAAAATACTCAAATAGGATATTTTAATTACTAATCTTTGCAAAGCGCAAGGTGCAAAATAGTCCTAAAACTGAGAAACCTGCCAAATAAATAAAAACATACTGATGCCCTAAAAGCCCAGGAAATTTGTCTAAATAATATCCCATAAGAGGACCAGCAAAAATATCAGGTGTATATCCAGTTAATGATATAACACCTACAGCAGTGCCGGTAAGTGCAATTGAAATATTACCTTCTTGTAAAATCGCAAAATAAAGTGCTCTAATAGAATAAGTTCCTACAGCTAAGATAAATAGAGATATAAAAAACAATATGTTTAAGCTAGATTTTACAACTCCCGAGGCAAAAATAATAGACCCTAAGAGCATAACTAAAAAACCAATAATAATCCAAAATGTACTTCTTGAGCGATCGGCCAAGAATCCAAAAAGAATACAAGCAAAGGGTCTCAAATATAGTTGAAGCGAGCTTATATTAGCAGATTCAATCTCGTTAAAATTCATAACGTCAGAAGCGTATAAAGAATAAATATCGGTCACTTTATATCCAAAATAAGCACACAGAATAATTAACATCAATAACCAGACAGATTCTAACTTCAGTACTGCAATAATATTTTTAAAAGAGCGAGAGGAAGAAATTCTTATTTGCTTTTCTTCAGGTTTGATGTTTAATTTAAAATATATTATAATTCCAACAATTGCAATCATAAAAGAGGCAAATAAGATAACATATCGAAATGCATCTTGGCGTTCAACAATGCTTGCATCTTGTAAATTAACTTCCAAAAAAAGAGAATAAATAAATACTCCTATGCTGCCCATTAAAGCAGCTACGATTCCTCTACCTCCATCTAAAAAACCAAAAGCTTGACCTTGATTTTTAGTACCTCCCCATAAACGTGTTCCTTTAATCATTGCACCCCAAAAAAGGAACACAGTAGTGAACCCCCAATATCCATATAGGATTTGAAGGATGAATAATGAAGGGTAGGTGGCAAGAACTAACCCTCCAAAGGCTGTTGTTACAAGTGATATAGAAATTAGTTTTCCAGGTAAAAATCTGTCGGCAAGGGTTCCACCAAATATGTAAGAAAATAAAGCTACCATACCGTATACAGATAACAAACTTCCCAATTCAACATTTGTTAAATTGAAAACTTCAAGAAAAGTAGGTCTAAAAACTCTGGATAAGAAATAGGGAAGTATAAAGACTAGTTCTCCAGAAAGGATCAGGAGAAAAATACTTAGAAAGCTGCCTTTTTTATCTTTATTTGTTTTAGTAATAAATATTAATTTTGTTAATCATTTCAAAGTAATTCAAATTTTAGACTTACAGGTATTATTTTATTTTTTTTCTCTAGTCAAAAAGAACAAATTTAAAATTTGATTTGTTCACTTAGATTAATTAAAAAATAAGTTACACTATTCTACAGGGACTAATTTATAGTCGTATAGTTGAGTTGCTACAAGTATATCACTATTGTATTCTCTAACAGATAAAATTAACCCATCCTTCATTTTAAAAATCCAAACGTATTTATTATCGTATTCACCATTTTTACCTTCAGCATCTCCTTCTTGAATTATAGCAACTCCATCCTTATCTGATATTGAATCAATAGTATTTAATACAATCCCATTAGGAAGTATTTGTGGAATTATAGTTTTAAAATATTCATCAAATAAGTTCTCCTTATTCCAAATTTTACCCCCTTGTTCAATATTACCCATCCATGAAAAAGTAAATTTATCGTGAAGTAGCGATTTTGCTATTTTAGGTTGAAGTATAATATTATCAAGAAATTTTTGAGCCATTTCAAGGTTGACATCTCTTTTAGAATCCTCGTTTTTTTTAGTACAAGAATTAAAAACGACTATAGAAATTAATAATATGAATTTTTTCATTTAGAAAGATTTATTATTTAAGATCAAAACTGTTTATTTAATTAAATTATAAAGAAGTCTATTCACCTCCACCACCTCCGCCATCTCCACCCCCATCTGCACCAGCATCAAAGCTTCCACTATCTCCACCAACAATACC
The DNA here is from genome assembly GCA_964646655.1 of uncultured bacterium. Lineage (GTDB taxonomy): Bacteria > Fidelibacterota > Marinisomatia > SCGC-AAA003-L08 > D37C17 > TMED6. The sequence goes on along the minus strand of CAZYFB010000133.1, from coordinate 702 downwards.
ACCATCGAAAATCGGGGAATAACCAGAATCAGAGGTATTTAAGGTATTAATATTCATCTGAAACTCATCAATAACAAAGGTAATTTCTTTTGGATTTAGTTTTGATGGGAGTTTACTTTCAACTAATGATCCTGTATTCAAGTTTAAAAGCATTGTTTTCTTTTTTGAAAACAAGTAAATTTTTTGATCGGCTAATACCATTTTTGGGCTGGTCCATCTAAAGCCAGTTTTTACTCGAAAATTTTCATTTCCAGTTTCTGCAGAAATCGAAACAACCTCTCTAGTTGTGTCAATAAATATGATTAAATCACTTAAAATATGAACATTGTAAAGGACAATATCTTTTTTCCATTTTAATGCCCCTGTTTGGTAATTTATCATTGAGGTTGAATATGAACCCCAACTAGTGGTTAAAACAAAAACAAAATTTTCAATTCTAGAAATACCTACAATCTTATTTTTAAATACTGTTTCCCACTCAATTTTTTGTTCGTGGGTATTGTATTTAAATAATTTTTTCTTTTCACTTGCGATGATTGTCCCCTCATGTTTCATATGATTGTTGATTATGGCTAATAGATCATAAAACTATGAAAAATAACCTAATGATAGTTTATGTGAAAAATAACACTGAGAATGATTATTTAATTTTTACTATTTCAAATCTGAGAAATTAGTTTTTAATAAAATATCCTTTAAAAT
>CAZYFB010000132.1:0-3390 GCA_964646655.1 uncultured bacterium | reverse complement strand
ATGTAAGGAAATGTTTTATCATCTTTTAAAAAAACATTATATCTGGGTTTATTTATTTTTATTAGATTAGATTCTGTAATTAATGCTTCAGCTTCATTTTTAACAATTAATATATCAATATCACAAATATTTTTAATTAAAACAGAAGTTTTAATATCATGTTTCTTTTTATTGAAATAAGATTTTACTCTTTTTTTTAAAGATTTTGCTTTTCCAATGTATATAATAACATCTTTTTTATCTTTAAAAAAATAAACACCAGGGTCAGAAGGGATTGTTGATAGCTTATCTTTAAATGATGAAGCCATATCAATTAAATTTCTTGACAAAACTCTAATAACATGCCTGGCGAAGAATGGGGATGAATAAATATAATCTTCTTATTATCAGCACCTTTTTGAGGAGTTTTATTTATTAATTTTATATCTTTTGAAATTAAATGTTTTATCAATTCATCTAAATTATCAACTAAAATAGCTATATGATGAATAGATTCACCTTTTTTAGAAAGAAATTTATCTAGAACAGAACTTTTATCACTTGGATATAAAAGTTCTATTTTTCCCGATCCAGTGTCAAATATCTCAGTAATTACCTTTTGATTATCTACTAATTCTTTTGTGCTATGCAAATTAAGAGTGTCTGAAAAAAAATTTGATAACTTATTTGAACCTGAATTTTGAGCTACTCCAATATGTTCAATTCCTAATATTTTAAACTTCATTGATAACCTTTCCTACCAAATCATATTCAAGCGCTTTATCAATTTTAACATTATAAAACTTTCCTGTTTCAAGTTGTTTGTTGATTTTAACATAATTATCTACTGTTGGAGAGTCTCTATAAGTTCTACCAAGTGAAAAACCATCTTTAGCTATATCAATCAAAATTTGTTGTTTTGTACCTAACAAAGATTGATTCTTTTTTAAATTAATTTTTTGTTGAAGTGCCATAGTTTCTTCAAATCTTTCCCTTTTAATATGTTTTGGCACTTCATCTTTCATCATATTACCTGCAAGGGTATCATCTTCATGTGAATATTGAAATACACCTAAACGATCAAATTTAACTTCTGATATAAAATTTAAAAGCTCTTTAAATTCTTTATCAGTCTCACCTGGATGACCAACAATTATAGATGTTCTTATAGCTATATCATTATTAATATTTCTTAATGAGTCTATCTTTTTCTTTATGCCATCACTTTTTAATCCTCTTCTCATAATCTTTAACATTTTATCAGCACCATGCTGTATAGGCATATCTATATACGGAATTAACTTCTCAAGATTTTTGAACTGTCTAATCATTTCTCTATGAAGATTTGAAGGGTGAGCATAATGCAACCTAAGCCATTCAATGCCATCAATTTTATCTAATTCAGAGAATAATTCATGTAAAGATGTTTTAGGTGAAGCATCCCAGCCGTATGAAGTGGAATCCTGCGCTATAATCAATAGCTCTTTTACACCTCTAGAAGCTAACCTTTCCGCTTCTTGAACATTCCACTTTAAAGGTTGGCTTTTTTGCAAACCTCTCATTAGAGGAATGGAACAAAATGAACATGCATTATCACATCCTTCTGCAATTTTTAAATATGAATAGTGTTTAGGAGTCAAGGATGCTCTAATTATATCTGGATCATCTAAGTTAAATGATTTTCCAGATATAAACCTAATTACAGCTTCATGCTCTTCCGAACCAAAAAATTTATCTACTCCAGAAATTTCCTTTTGTAGTTCATCTCCATATCTTTCAGCCAAACAGCCCATTACTATAATTTTTTCAATTAAACCATCTTGCTTTTTTTGTTCAATTTCTAAGATTTTTTCAATACTTTCCTCTCTAGCAACATCTAAAAATCCACATGTATTTATTATGACGATACTTGATTTATCAATATCGCTTACCATTTGATAGCCAATATGCTTTAAGCCTGTAATCAAATATTCAGAATCTACAAGATTTTTAGCGCAACCTAGAGTCACAACTGAAACACTTTTTGAATTATTATTCATCAGTTACTAATCCTTTTAAATATAAATCTAAGTTAAATGGAACTAAATCTTCAACATCTTCACCTACACCAATAAAATCTATTGGAATATTTAATTTATTTATCATCGATAATGCGATACCACCCCTTGCTGTACCATCCATCTTTGTTAAAATTAATGAATCTAATGGTAAAAATTTATTAAAATCTATTGCTTGATTCATACCATTTTGACCGACATTACTATCTACAACTAAGACAACTTTTACTTTTTCTTTGAATTTATTCGCAACATTATATAATTTTTTCAGTTCCTGCATTAAATTAACAGAATTATGCAATCTTCCTGCTGTATCAATAATTATTTTATTGTAACCATCATTTAAGCCAGAATTTAAAGCGTCATAAACTATGGATGCAGGATCCTTAGTAAATTCATTTGAAATAAATTTAATACCTAACTTTTCAGACCATAACCTTAATTGATTAACTGCTGCTGCTCTATAAGTATCTGCACCGACTAGCATTGTTTTAAATGATTTATTTTTATAATAGTTAGAAAGTTTAGCTGAAGTAGTAGTTTTACCTGTACCATTAACACCAACTAATAACAAAACCTTAACATCCTCATCATTATTCAAATCTAATGAAATATTGGTTTTCAATGAGCCGATAAACTCATCTTCCCATGATACATCTTTGTTGAATTTTTTATCTCTAAATTCATCAACTACTTTATCTATTATATCTATACCTAAATCTGATTGAAATAAGGTAGATTCTAGTTCCTCTAATTCATTTTGATTGAGATATCTTTTACCATGAAATTTAGTAAATGTATTTACGATATTATTTCTGGTTTTTTTTAGTCCAGAAAATGTTTTTTTAATGTAACTAAACATCTTTTCCCGATATAACTATAAAATATTTAGAAAAATACGTAAATGTTGCTAAAACAAAAAATATCCAACTTAATATATAAAAAACTGTATTCAATAATGCTAAATTTGGATAATTAAAATCAATAAAGTTAGGAATCCTGACAACTGATAGAATCATACATATAGCTACAAAAAATAAAAACCATTTTCCATAGTTATTTGCTTGAAAATATATATTTTTTTTAGATGCAAAATATATAGATACGACTGAAATAATTATATCTCTAATAAGTACAGCTAAAAATAGTGAATAATAATAAATCCCAAACTTTATAGATAAAAATAAAATCATAACTAATGCACAAATCTTATCAGCAACTGGATCTAAAAATTTTCCCATATCAGTAACTGAATTAAAATATCTAGCTGCGAAACCATCTAATATATCTGTTAAGGCAATAATTAAACATAATAATAAAAAATAATTAACAGTTTCATAACTACTATCATTAT
>CAZYFB010000131.1:0-3404 GCA_964646655.1 uncultured bacterium | reverse complement strand
CTGGTAGTAGATAAGTCATTAAAAGCCAAAAATAATGATATAGTAATTGCTGTTGTAAATGGTGAATTTACCGTTAAAAGATATATTGATTTAGATGGAAAAATCTGTTTAAGAGCAGAAACTGAAATTTCAAATTATCCTGATATAGAAATTAGTGATTCAATTGATTTTGAAATTTGGGGAATTGTAACTCATACAATTCATAGTAATAGATGATAGTTTTAGCAGATTGCAATAATTTTTACGCTTCTTGTGAAAGAGTTTTTAATCCAAAATTAAAAAATAAACCTGTTATAGTTTTATCAAATAACGATGGCTGTGTTATTGCCAGAAGTAATGAGTCTAAAGCTTTAGGCATTAAAATGGGTGAGCCTGCATTTAAAATAAAAGATATTATCATTAAAAATAGGGTTTATGTATTTTCTACAAATTTTGCATTATATGGAGATATGTCAAGTAGGGTAATGTCCATTTTAAGAGACGAAAGTCCTTTGACTGAAATATATTCAATAGATGAAGCTTTTATGGATTTTTCAGCTATTTCTAATTATTCTGAGCTAGCTTATAAAATTAAAGATAAAGTCTCTATATCAACTGGTATTCCAGTTTCTTTTGGTGTTGCTAAAACAAAAACACTCGCTAAAGTTGCTAATCATATAGCTAAAAAATATACAGATGATAATATTTTTATTATGAATGATAGCATAAAAATTCTTAAAAAATTTCCTATTCATAAAGTTTGGGGTATTGGTAGAGCTCACTCTAATATGTTAACTAATTACGGTATAAAAAATGCTTATGATTTTATGAATTTAAACGAAAGTTGGGTTCAACAGAAAATGGCTATAACCGGACTTAAAATACTACGTGAATTGAAAGGTGTGCAGTGTTTTGATATTAATGATTACCCAAAACGTAAAAAAAGTATTTGTACTTCAAGAACTTTTCCAAAAGACAGTAGTGATATTAAATATATAGAACAAGCTATATCAAATTATGCAACTAGGTGTGCAGAGAAGCTTAGAAAAGAAAAAAGTTGTGCTTTACATATAGGAGTTTTTCTAAACGTAAATAGATTTAAAAATTCTGATAGATATCAAAATGGTTTTAGAGCTGCAATGTTTGAAGTTGCAACAAATGATACAATGAAAATAATAGAAGTTTCTAAGCTTCTTTTAAAAAGTATTTATCGTAAAAATATTTTTTATAAAAAAGCAGGAGTAATAGTAGGGGATATAGTTCCTGAAAATCAAGTTCAATTACATTTATTTAATGATTCTAGTAAAGATATTAAAATTAGAAAATTATTACAAAGTGTTGATCTTATAAATCAAAAAATGGGAAGAAACACAGTTAGATTTCTCGCTCAAGGGCTATCAGAAAGACAAAAATTAAAACAAGAAAATTTATCGCCATGTTATACAACAAGTTGGGAGGACATATTAAAGATTGATTGTTGAATCTTTTAATTGGTATTATATTTAAATATGAAAAAGATAATAACTACTTTATCACTTTTTATTACAATAGTTGTTTCACAGAATACTATCCCATCAGCACTACTAGATTTTTCTAATTATGCTGAAGATGAACAAATAGATAGACCTATAGAAAGGTTTATTGGAGTTAATCCTTATAATCTTGCTGGATTTTATACGTATAGTTGGAATAAGAGTACTGATGATTCAATTCAAAGAGATGTGGATATACATTGGGGGACTTCTGTATTTATTTTAAATGGGGTTGGTATAAATGTAAAACAATACTGGTTTAATAGTAAATATAAAGCAGTTTCATATTTTAGTTCAGCAAGTAGTAGCTTTGTAGTTTTATTAGGATGGGGTAAAGATGCAGAAGGTCTTGGTTTAGATCTACATACTCTTTCTACTGGTATTGATATTAACCTAATAAGATTTAATAACTTTGATATTGGATTATCAGCAGGAGTGCTATTAGCAGGTTCATTTTCTCGGATTGAAGAAGAAGAAGGTGGGTTTGTACCTTTTTTTAATTTTTCATTGAGGACAGGTAAATAAAATGAAAAAATATTATCTATTATTTTTCTTATTATTTTTGGGTTGTGATGTTGAGGTTACAGAAAGTACTGTGTATGGATGTTGCGATACTGAAGCATGGAACTATAGTTCAGATGTAACTGCTCATGCTGACAGTTTATGTATATACAATTTTGATATTACAAGCCCTACAAATCAAAATGTATGGCCAATTGGTAGTAATCAATCAATTAATTGGTCAGGTGGTGATACAAATTTAGATGTTAGGATATCTATAATTGATGCTTCTACTGAATTAGATGAAGTTTTGATATTTGGAGATGCTGAAAATAATGGTTCGCTTGATTGGACTGTTAATGTAGAGCCATATAGTACTGGATTAAAAAAACTGTATTTTCTTCAAGATTTAAATTCTGATGGTATCTATGATACATTAAATGATTTGATATCTTTTAGCGATGATTTTGTAGTTCAAGATCAAAATCTACCAAATTTTGAGTTTTTAACTCCTGCACAAGGAGATCAATGGCTAGAAGGCTCATCGCAATTAATCTCTTGGATGGGAGGAGACCCAAATCTTGATATAAGTCTTTATCTAATTGACGTGAATACCAATACCACAACTGGTATTATTCAAGGAGGGGTTCCAAATACTGGAACTTACCAATGGAATGTTTCCTGTTTTGATTGTTTGGATGGACCAAAAACTATATATATTGAGCAAGATACTAATTTAGATGGTAACATTGATTTATTCATTCAAAGTGATGAATTTTCAATAGATTAATATATCATGAATGACGTATCAAATGACAAATTTTGGAATCAATGCTATATAGATAGTAATACAGGATGGGATATTGGTAAAGTAACACCTGTATTTAAACATTGGGCTGATAATCTAGAAAAAAAATCAAAAATTTTAGTTCCAGGAGCAGGAAACGGATATGATCCACTTTATTTTTCTAGTATTGGACATGATGTAACAGCGGTTGATTTTTCTAAAGAAGCTGTTAACAAAATGAAATCTGTAGCTAAAAAAGATAAACTTAATCTAGATATTATTCAACGTGATTTTTTTGATTTAATAGATGAATATAAAAATAAATTTGATTATGTTGTTGAATACACATTTTATTGTGCTATAGATCCTCAAAATAGAGATAAATATATAGATACTATGCATTCTCTATTAAATGATAATGGTTTTTTAGTTGGATTATTTTTACCACTTAAAAAAGATATTTCAGAAAGCGGCCCACCATTTGCTGTTAGAGAAAAAGAAATTGAAGAAAGATTTTCAAAGAAATTTGATTTATTTGATTCATATATGCATTCTTTGTCAATAGATGCTAGAAAAGAAAATGAAAAATATTTTATATTCAAAAA
>CAZYFB010000130.1:0-3415 GCA_964646655.1 uncultured bacterium | reverse complement strand
ATAATTATCCCTCCCATTGTTGGAGTACCTTCTTTGAGGTAGTGAGTATGAGGCCCATTTTTTCTAATCATTTCACCTATTTGGTGAATTTGGAGTGTGCGGATGATTTTGGGCCCCAGGAGGAAGCTTATTAATAATGCAGTTATTGCAGCACCTGCTGCTCTAAAAGTAACATACTGTAAAATATTTATGTTAAACTCAGTGTATAAATAGTATATCATATAGCATTAATTATTTTTTCAAATTCTAATGAACGAGATGCTTTAAAATAAATTGCATCACCTTTAACGAGGTTTAGCTTAATATCATCAATCATTTTAGAAACTTTATTAAAATGTTTTGAATTTACTTTACTACTAAATATTTGCTTAGAAGTGAATGAAATTAAATCTCCAAAAGAGTATACAAAATCTGGAGATTGCTCAATTATATAATTTCCAAGCTTTATATGACATTCCTTTTCTTTTTTTCCTAATTCTTTCATATCACCTATGACTAAAATCTTTCTACCTTTATGACTTAAATTCATAAAAGAATGAATTCCAGCTTTAAATGATTCATAATTTGCATTATAGGTATCATCAATAATTAAATACCCTTTTTTCTTAATTATCTGACCTCTGCCTTTTAAAAATTTAAACTTTGTTAAAGAATCTATAATTTTATTATGACTTATTCCTTTTGTGCTAGCTATAGCATATGCAGCTAATATATTTTTAGCCATAATTTCATTCATATTTTTATTATAAATTCTTTGATCATTTATAAAAAATTTGTTTTTTCCATGTTCATTTTTCCATGATCCAAAAAAATTAACATTTTTATCTTTTAAGCTAAATGAAATCTTATTTTTAATTTTTTTACAAAACTCTTTAATGTTTGAATCATCATAATTTTCAAATAAAAGTCCATTATTATTTGTATTTTTAAATATTGCAGTCTTAGTATCAATTAAATCATTAAATGAATTAAAATTACCAATATGTGCTTCATGGATATTTGTAATTAAACTATAATCTGGTTTAGTAATTTTACATAACTCATTTATCTCATCTTGTTGACTTGCTCCCATCTCAACAATTGTATAATTTGCATCTAAAGAAAATTTAAATGTATTAACTGGTAATCCAATCAAACTGTTATAATTACCTTTTGAATAATTAATCTTAAATTTTGATTTAAATATTTCAACTAATATTTCCTTTGTTGTTGTTTTTCCATTTGAACCTGTTATAGCTATAATTGGAATTTTAAAAAAACTCATCCACTCTTTTGCTAGTTTTTTAAGAGTATCTTTTGATGAATCTATTAATACTACTTTATCATCATTTATTTTTTGTTCACTAAAAACTAATGCTGGTTCTTTTTTAATAATTTCAGGCAAAATATCATGTGGATCAAAATTTTTCCCTTTTATTGGTAAAAAAATATCATTTTTTTTCAATAATCTTGAATCTAAACAAAAAGAATTTATTTCATCAATTTCATAATTAAAATTTTTCTTGATTAATTTTTTAAATAAATCTTTTTCTTTAATCTTTATACGCATTGGTTTTTTTAGAAAATATAAATATATAAATTTTGACTTAAATCAAATCACTTAAAATGGGGTTGTATTTTAAATGATTTGACTAAGAATTGAAATTTACTAATGTATTTCAATTATATATTTAAATTAAGCTAAAGACTACTTTCTATCTGTTCTTAAATAAGTTGGAACATCATAATCATTATCACCAAATGATATTGTATTTGATGATGAACTAGTTGATCCATTTTTATCTTTATTAATAAAAGACATTTGCTCAGTATTAATGTTATGCCCTAAATCAACTGTTCCATCTTCATTTAAACCTGTAGCTATTACAGTTACTCTAACCTCATCTTTAAGATTATCATCAATTACACAACCTAGAATAACATTAGCATCATCACCAGCTTCTTCATAAATAATGCTAGATGCACTATTAAGTTCATGTATGGACATATCTTCTGGACCAGTTATATTTACTAACAATCCTCTTGCACCTTTTATACTAGAATCTTGAAGTAGCGGAGAATTGATAGCTTGTTGAGCTGCTAAAATTGCTCTCTCTTCACCATGCGCTTCACCAGTACCCATAATTGCATCACCCATATTTTCCATCACTGTTTTGACATCTGCAAAATCAAGATTTATTAAACCAGGCACATTAATTAAATCAGAAATACCTTTTGTTGCTTGATATAAAATACTATCTGCCAGTTTAAACGAATCATTAACAGATGTTGCTTTTTCTGTAATTTCTAATAATGTTTCATTTGGTATCACTAAAAGTGTATCACAATTTCTTTTTAGTTCATCAACACCATTATTTGCTCTATCTTTTCTTTTTGGACCCTCAAAAGCAAATGGTTTAGTTACAACTCCAACAGTTAAAGCTCCTAACTCTCTAGTTATCTTTGCTATAGCAGGAGCTGCACCAGTTCCAGTACCTCCTCCCATGCCAGCTGTAATAAATACCATATCACAACCATCAAGAGCTTTTACAAGAACATCTCTATTCTCTTCAACAGCTTGACATCCAACATCTGCATTAGCTCCAGCCCCAAGACCTTTTGTTAACTCTCTACCAATTTGTAATTTTACTTGTGAATTATTTTCATCTAGGTCCTGCGCATCTGTATTAACAGCTATAAATTCGACTTTATCCAATCCAGATAAAATCATTCTATTTAAAGCATTACCACCAGCACCACCTACACCTACAACGGCAATTCTAGCTTTTTGCTCAGATAAGTTACTTGGTTCAAATAACATTGTTAACCCCTTTCGTTTATTTTGTTAAATCTTTTTTTTTCAACTATTAATTATAAATTAATTCTTTTACAATTGAACTATCATTGTGTGCTATCTTATTTTCTTTGTATACCTGATATTCTTCAATTCCTTTGCCAAGTATTAATAGCACTTGCTTATTCTGTAATTTTATTAGAGATTCATTTATTGCTTCTTTTCTATTTTGAAAAATTTCATATTTAGAGCTTTTAAATCCTTTTACGATTTCATTAATTATTTTTGTAGGATCTTCATTTCTTGGGTTATCATCAGTAATTATAATATGATCTGAAAATTTTTCAGCGATAGAAGCCATAATAGGTCTTTTTTCTTTATCTCTATTGCCACCACATCCAAACAAAGTTATTATTTTATCATTTTTAACAATTTTTTTTATTAGTGATAAATTTTTCTCAAATGCATCAGGTGTATGGGCGTAATCTACTATTACAATACCACCATTTTCTTTTTGATATGACTCGAACCTACCTGGTATTGATTCAAAGTTATTTATCGCTTTAATTATGTTTTTAATGTCAATTCCCAACTCATAACAAGTAAGAATACAAGATAAAATATTTTGAATATTAAATTCAC
>CAZYFB010000129.1:0-3482 GCA_964646655.1 uncultured bacterium | reverse complement strand
GCCGTTCATCGCATCTTTAATAGCGTATTTTATTTTTCCTGGTCAAATAATAAATATATATATTTTATTAGGCGGAATAATAACCATCACAGGTCTATTTATTATAACTAGATCTCAAAAAAAGTAAAAATATATTACAAGCATTGATAAAAGCATCGTTTTCGTCTAAATTATGACTTATAAATGCTAATGAAATCAATAACATTAATTAAATCATGTTATTAATTCAAATAATTTAAATTTTGTAGAGGGGAAAAAATGAAAAATATATTAATTATATTATTATTTTGTTTAGGATTTGGTTTAGATAAAGATTGGCAAGTATTTGGCAAGCATGAAATTTCAATAAATTCTATAATTATTGAATTTAAAGATGAATATGCACCATTACTTGGTGAACAAACACCATTAATATTAAGTGAACTTGTCAATTTAAAAAATATTGATAAAATAGATAATTTTAAAAGTATTCAGCCATTATTTAGAACTCATGAAACTTTTACACAGCTTCACAGAGAAAATAATTTACATAGATACTATAAATTAGAATTTAAAGCTCCTAATAGTGATTTAATAGAGATGGTTTCTGAAATCAAAAGATTGCCAGAAGTACAAAGTGTAGAATTTAATTATAAAATGGAAGCTTTTCTTGTACCTAATGATAATTACTATAATGATCAATGGGCTCTAAATAATACAGGTCAAGCAATTTCATATAATGGTAATTCAGTTGGAACACCTGGTTGTGATGTTGATGCTGAAAGAGCTTGGAATATTACTACTGGAAATCCAAATGTAGTAATTGCAATTTTAGATACAGGTATTGATTTAGATCATCCAGATTTGGTCAGTGAATTAGTAGGTGGTTATGATTTTGTAAATAATGATAGTAATGCTAATGATGGTAACATGCATGGAACTGCTTGTGGTAGTATTGCTGCAGGAACTACAAATAATGGTATTGGTGTTGCTGGAGTTTGTTGGGATTGTAGTCTTATGCCTGTTAAGGTACTGAGTGATCAAGGTTCCGGTGATTTTTCTGATATTATTAATGGTGTAGTTTGGGCATCAGATAATGGTGCAAATGTCATTAGCATGAGTTTAGGTGGCGGAGGCTTTCAAAATAGTTTTGATAATGCTGTTACTTATGCGCACAATAATGGTACGATTGTAATAGCTGCATCTGGAAATGATAATGGTAGCATTTCTTATCCAGCAGCCTATGAAGACTGTGTATCAGTTGGAGCAATGTCTCCATGCAATGAAAGAAAAAGCCCTAGTTCATGTGATGGAGAAAATTTTTGGGGTAGTAATTATGGTAATGGATTAGATTTTGTTGCTCCTGGTGTTAGAATTCATTCTGCCACAATTGGAGGATACACTTCTACATTTAATGGCACATCATCTGCATGTCCACATGCAGCTGGAGTAGCTGGTTTAATTTATTCGATGGCTCCAGAACTTTCCCCAGATGATGTAAGAGCGGCAATGCATGCAACATGTGTTGATATTGGTTCAACTGGATATGACACACAGACAGGATGGGGGAGAGTAAACGCATTTAACGCTGTATCACTTTTTGCAGCTCAGCCAGATGCACAGGTAAATGTTAATAATTTTGATATTGAAGCTGGTTCTAATCAGATGCTTTATGAAACAATTAATATTGCTAATGGTTTAGCTGGCGAAGCAGAGTTAGAATTTTCTATTGTTGATGAAAACTATAAATGGGCTGACAGCAATGGAGATATATTTGAATCTAATTGGATAGAATTAGATAACCCTACAACTGTTACATTTAATGATAATGATAATGCTCCTGATCCAATTGACATGCAAATAGAGTTTCCATTTGACAATAGAGTATTTACTCAATGTACAATTAATCCAAATGGGTGGATTGGTTTAGATGGTGATAGTAATGCATGGGATAATGCAATTATTCCTACCGATGAAGTTCCAGGCGCTGCAATTTTTGGAATGTGGGATGATTTAAATCCAGTTAATAATCAATGTAATGAGTACTGTTCTGGAGAAGTTTATTATCAACAATTTTCTGATAAGTTTGTTGTCACTTTTGATGCTGTTGCACATTGGTGGACAAATTTTGAAAATACATTTTATACATTTCAAATGATTTTACATAATGATGGTAGAATTGAACTTAATTATCTTAATCTTATTGGAGAGGTAAATAGTGCAACTATTGGTGCTCAAGCTAATACTAATGAAGCAATATTAATTTCTTATAATAATACTTATGCAGAAAATAATTTAACTGCCAATATTTTACCTAAAGCTGACTGGCTTCAGATATCTCCTTTAAGTGGTAATTTAATGCCTGGCAATAATCAAAATATAAATTTAGATATAAATACTGCTGATTTAGTTGAGGGTGTTTATTATGAAATTATCAAAATACAAACAAATGATTATAATAATTATTTATTTGAAATTCCATTTGAATTAAATATTACTGATGCGTGCGCTCAATGGTCTGCGGGTGATGCCAATAATGACGGCAACTTAAATGTTCAAGATGTAATCCTAGTGTTAAATATTATATTAGGAACTAGCCAAGGTGGTGAGTGTGATTTAATTGTATCAGATATGAATTCAGATGGTAATATCAATGTGCAAGATATAATTTTATTAGTTAATATTATTTTAGCAGGTTAGTATTTGAAAAATTTCATTTGTACATTAATATTTTTTATTAGTTTTAGTCACGGTCAAGATTTTTCTTCTGGTCCCTATGGTACAAACTATTTAGATATAGCAGGACCATTTTATATAGAAGATTTAGGGGTTAGACAATACGGTGATTTAGATGGTGATAGAACTATTGATTTAAAAGATATTTTATTGCTTACATCTTATTTAGATGCAGAAATCAACCTTAATCAAGATGATTTGTACTATGCAGATATCAATACGGATAGTAATATTGACATTATAGATATAGTACTTTCTATTGATAAAATTTTTAATTTTACTCCTGCTATTTGGAGTTTTGAAGATAGTTGGATTGGAGGTGAGTCTTTCATGTTGATTCCCTCAAACACACTTTGGCAACAAAATGTAAAATTAGAGCTTTTACAAAATTCACCTTTAAATGTACATTATATTTTCTTATCCAATTTAGATTCTAATTATGAAGACATGCAGAATTTAAAAGATGAATTTGATATTATTTTAAATCAATTCCCTGAGGATTTAAGAAATCACTGGTTAACACATTTACATTATTCTGCAAAAAAAATCTCTGAATATGATAGCTGGCTATCAGCTGGTTTAGCAAATCGAACCGCCCTTGGTATTAATCAATTTCAACAATTGCAAGAAGTAGGCTCATTATCAAATCCAGATGGATTTATAGGTAATTATTTACATTATTTAGCTCATGAGGTATTATTTTATGATTATCAATGGAATGCATTAAATGAAGATCCAACTACTTATGATGAAGTATCAGTTTTTGA
>CAZYFB010000128.1:0-3489 GCA_964646655.1 uncultured bacterium | reverse complement strand
ATAAGTATTAAGCTTAATCGTAAAAAACGAGCGAAATACACCATGATCAAAATGTTTTAGGTAATTTGTTATTGATATTTAAATTTAAATAAATTATAGAGAATTATCATGATAGCCAAAACCTTTAATATCAATCGAAGAAATTTTTTGAAGGGTACATTTGCTTCTTTGGTACTTTCAAATTTTGGAATTTATGGATTTGATCTAACAAATCCGTTAAAACCTTATCGAGTTGGACTCATTGGAACTGGTTGGTATGGAAAAAGCGATTTACTTCGTTTGATGCAGGTAACAAGAGTTAATGTGGTTTGTCTTTGTGATGTAGATAAATACCAATTAAATGAAGCAGCAGACTTAGTTCAAAGTAGAGATCCATCTCAAAAGCGACCTCAAATATATAGTGATTACCGATTAATGTTGACAAAAAATGAACTTGATATAGTATTGATTGGCACTCCAGATCATTGGCACGCTCTTCAGGCTATTTCTTCCATGAAGGCAGGAGCTCATGTATATCTTCAAAAGCCAATTAGTGTTGATGTTATCGAGGGAGAGGCAGTACTAGCAGCAGCTTCAAAATTTAATAGAATTATTCAGGTTGGGCTGCAAAGAAGAAATACACCTCATTTATTAGATGCTAAAGAAAATATTGTAAATGCAGGTTTGTTAGGAAAAATTGCACATGTTGAGATGAATTGTTACTATCATATGAAATCCCTCGCTAACCCTCCAGTTCAAAAAGTACCAGATCATTTAGATTATGATCTTTGGACAGGTCCTGCTCCTTTTAGACCTTATGATGGAATACCTCATAGGGGTTGGTGGCGTGCTTTTATGGAATATGGTAATGGTATTATGGGTGATATGTGTGTCCACATGCTTGATACAACTCGATGGCTACTGGATTTGGAATGGCCAAATCGTATTTCCTCTTATGGAGGAATTTATGTTCAAAAGCAAGGTAAATCAAATATTGCAGATACCCAAACAGCAATATTTGAATATGAAGATCTAAATTGCATATGGCAACATCGTACGTGGGGAAATTCTGTTGATCCAGAATATCCATGGGCATTTAAGATTTTTGGCGAATACGGCACACTATCAGGAAGTACTATGAAATATGACTTTACTCCAAGGGTAAAGGGGGGAAAAATTCAAAAGAACTGTTTATATGAGCGTAAAAAATATCCAGAAGATCTAACTGAAAAAAATATTGAACTACACGTAGCGCCAGCAACAAGACTTCATATGCTTGACTTTTTAAAGAGTATAGAACAAAATACCATTCCAAGTGCGAATATTCTTGAAGGTCATCGTTCAACAGCAAGTTGTATTCTAGCAAATATTGCTATGGAGTTGAGACGACCATTGGAATATGATCCTAAATTAAGAATAGTAAAAGGAGATAAAGAAGCTACAGAATTGCTTAAAAGACCATATAGAAAAGGATGGAGACACCCTCTTCCTGAGGATTTTATTTGATTGAAATAGATTTTATTAAAAATAGACTTTTTGAAGCTTGATCAAGAAAAAGAATTGATTCATTCTAAATAAACATATTTTTCACACCTTATTCATAATCTTTTCTGACAATTCCTTTACAAAATTTTTTAAACATTATCACTTCCCGTATTATTTCCTTTTTATCCTTTCTACATGTCTTTTAGATAAAACAGCATTACAAGAAAGACATAAAATTTAGTGTATTGCATTAGGGTAGTATTATTTCAAAATTAAATTTGCTATTATCAAAGGAACTTTAGTTCAATTTAAATATAATTTTAATTTTTCTGATCACCTAAAAAGTATTAAAAGTGTAATTTTAAAAAATATGTGTGCAAAAAAGGTTTGCTGTTTTGGTGAAATACTGTGGGATATATTTCCAGAGTACAAAAAATTAGGTGGAGCACCATTTAATGTTGCTACTACTCTGAAGGGCTTAGGCTTAGAAGTTGAATTTATTAGCCGGATAGGTAAAGATATTCTTGGTGATGAAATTTTACATAAAGTTGAAAATTTTCAAATCAAAACTGATTTCATTCAGATTGACCCACTTCATCCAACAGGAAAAGTTAATGTGAGTATAAATGCTGAAGGCATTGCAAAATATAATTTTCAAACTGATTCTGCATGGGATTTTATTGAATCCAATGAAAAGTCGTTAACTTTAGTTAATCACTCAAAAGCTTTTATTTTTGGGAGTCTTGTCGCACGTGGTTACTCATATACTGCTTTAAAACAATTTTTAAATGTAGCTGATTTTAGTGTTTTTGATTTAAATTTAAGAGCCCCACATTATAATAATAGTCTTCTTATAGAACTCATGTCGAAATCTCATATGTTAAAATTTAATGACCAAGAATTATACTTAATTGCTAACCTTCTAAACTCTCCATTTAATTCAATGGATCAACATATTAAGTTTATTGCTAAGGAAACAGATACTGAAATTATTTGTGTTACTATGGGAATGTTTGGTGCAGTTTTATATCATAGAAATGATTTTGTTTATAATAGTGGATTCAAAATTAAATTAGTTGATTCAGTAGGGGCTGGTGATTCTTTTTTAGGAACCCTAATATATGGTCTTTTATCTGATGACACGCCTCAAAATTCTTTAGATAGGGCATGTGCAATGGGTGCATTAGTGTGTGGAAGTGCTGGTGCAAATCCAATTATTTCAAAAAATGAATTAATGGATTTTATGGGAGTGCAAAATTTTGGGTAATTGTGAGACAAATCGGATTTTTATTTTTTTTAATTGGATTTTTAAAACCGATTCATTGTCAAAAATTGAATGCAGATGCCCTTTTGAATAAGACAATTCAATACCATGATCCAAATTCACTTTGGAATGAATTTAAAGCTTCTTTTTTCGTGACAATGGAAAGTGCAGAAGGATCTTTGAGAAAGAGTAAAATTAATTTGGATCTTAAGCATTCCTTTTTTAATCTAAGCGTTAAGGTAGATGAGAATCAATGGACTTCCTCTATAGATAGGGGAGTTTGTAAATTAAGCTTTAATGGTTCCCAGGTTATTAATCCAGAAATTGAGAAAAAATTTGGATTAAATTGTGAAAGAGCATTAATGTATAGAAATTACTATACCTATCTATACGGACTCCCTATGAAGTTAAAAGACCCAGGGACAATTCTTAGCCCTAAGGTTTTAGAAAAAACAATAAATGGTTTGAGTTATTGGGTATTAAAAGTAAATTACAAACCCGAGGATAGCAAAGGATGGTCAATTAATGAATCCTAGATCTGGTGTAAACCTAATTACTGAAGAAGAGTTTACTGATTTTAAACTCCATATTGAAGCACGATATCCAGCACAAAGCAATTCTGGTATTTATTTAAGAGGAAGATATGAAGTTCAAATCGAAGATAGTTTTGGGAAAGATCCCAGTTCAATGTTATTTGGTGGTGTTTATGGTTTTTTAACCCCTAATGAAATTGCTGCTAATAAAGCAGGTGAGTGGCAGGT
>CAZYFB010000127.1:0-3523 GCA_964646655.1 uncultured bacterium | reverse complement strand
TATCATGATAATTTGCATCAATTCCTTCGCTAACTAATGTCTTGCCAGAATTTTTCTCTATTTGCTTTATCCTGAGTAGTTTTTGTAAAATTAAATCTGTCAATGAACTCACCCTTATATCACGCCAAGCTTCTCCATAGTCATGATTCTTTCTCATCATCAGATCAAAAATAATCTGTAAATGTTCATCATATAGGATCAGCGCTTCATCAACATTTAAATCAGGTTGTTCGACAATTCCCTTTTCTATTTGAATTAGTGCCATAATACTATAATTAACAATACCTATGAACTCTGACTCCTGACCTTCTGCTATCATCTGCTTATTGTTTATCTGTAAACTACGGATGCGTTGCGCCTTAATAAAAATTTGGTCGGTCAGAGATGAAAGTCTTAAAATACGCCAGGCAGCACCATAATCAGCCATTTTGTTCTCAAATAAAGAACGGCATTGGGATGTTATAGCTAGGTATTGTTTTTTGGTTACTTCCATTTCAACTAAATTTGATTAAATTTCGTGCTTAAATTTAAAGCTAAACTGCCATTTAAAAAAAGTTATCAAAAAGAAAACCACAGCTTTGACAATTAATATTAAAGGGAAACTTATCAACCTCAAAAAACCAAAAATCATGGGGATACTCAATTTAACTGAAGATTCCTTTTATGATGGTGGGAAGCACAACAGTATTGATCTCGCCTTGAGACAAACAGAAAAAATGCTTAACGAAGGTGCCTTTTTTATTGATATAGGAGTGGCAAGCAGTAAGCCTGGGAGTTTAATAATCTCAGCTAAAGAAGAAATTGATAAATTAATACCATTTTTAAATGAACTTATCCAAGCTTTCCCAAATACACACTTTTCAATTGACACATACAATAGTGAGGTGGCGAGAGAATCCTTAGCTTTAGGTGCAAGTATGATAAATGATATTTCGGGAGGTGAAATTGATCCAGAAATGTTTGAAACAGTTGCTGAGTTTCAAGTTCCTTATATCATGATGCATATGCAAGGTACTCCTGAGTATATGCAGCAAAAACCCCATTATACTCACATAACAAAAGAAATTAAATCAAAATTAGCTGAACGTCTTCAAATAGCATACAAAGCAGGAATCAATGATATTATCATAGATCCTGGATTCGGATTTGGCAAAACAGTATCTCATAATTTTCAATTGTTTAAGGAGTTAAAAGCACTTCTAGATCTAAGATGTCCTATCATGATTGGAGTTTCGAGAAAATCAATGGTTTATAAAACCTTAAGAGTTAATCCTGAAACAGCACTCAATGGAACCACAACACTTCATGCATGGGGATTGGAAAGGGGTGTTTCTATTTTAAGGGTGCACGATGTAAAAGAGGCCAAAGAATGTATTGACTTATTCTCAGCACTTCAATAGTTTTATTAATTTTACAAAAAAGCCACTTTTGAAGTTGACCGATTTTATTGATTTTTCTTTTATTGATGTTTTAGATATTCTTCTCGTTGCTTTACTACTCTTTTATCTCTACAAGCTTCTCAGAGGAACTGTTGCCATTAATATCTTTATTGGAATTGTTATTATATACCTTATATGGAGACTGACAGACCTGCTAAATATGGATGTATTAAGCAATTTTCTTGGCAAATTTATTAGTGTAGGATTCTTTGCTTTAATCGTTGTATTTCAGCAAGAAATACGAAAGTTTCTTCTTTTATTAGGATCTACCAATTTTGCTACTCGGCGAAATATGGTACGTTACTTTCGGTTTTTAAATCAAGAAAAAAACGTTTCAAATCTTGACTTTGATATACTGGTTGATTCTTGTGAAGAAATGTCAAAAACTAAGACTGGGGCTTTAATAGTCATTCAAAGAAACAATAGTCTCGAATTTACCTTTTCAAATAACAATCGAACAAACATTAATCTAGATCCTTTAGTTTTACAAAGTATCTTCTTCAAAAATAGCCCTCTTCATGATGGTGCAGTAGTTGTTAAAAATAATCAAATAATTGCTGCTCGAGTTGTTTTACCATTATCGGAAAAAACAAGGCTTCCTGCAAAATATGGACTTAGACACAGAGCCGGTTTAGGTATAACTGAAAAAACGGATGCATTAGTTTTGTTAATTTCAGAACAAACAGGTAAAATAGTTTATATCAAAGATGGT
Organism: uncultured bacterium; assembly: GCA_964646655.1. Classification (GTDB taxonomy): domain Bacteria; phylum Fidelibacterota; class Marinisomatia; order SCGC-AAA003-L08; family D37C17; genus TMED6. Next base: position 1,372 of record CAZYFB010000127.1, on the reverse strand, counting down.
GAGTTCCATCCAATTGATTCTTTTGCGGCTTTAAAAGAAACCTTATCTCAAGACTTAAATGAATAGGTTTATGCTGGTGGGACTACTTCAGCAAATTGAACTTCATACAACTTGGTGTAAAACCCATTGTCAATACTAAGTAATTCTTTGTGAGTCCCCTGCTCTACTATTTTACCCTGATTCATCACAATAATTCGATCAGCATTTTTTACTGTAGCAAGTCGATGGGCGATAACAATTGAAGTTTTTCCTTGAGTTAAGGTGTCAATTGCTTTTTGAATAATTTCTTCAGTATAACTATCAACAGAGGAAGTTGCTTCATCAAGAATTAAAATAGCAGGTTGTGTGATATAAGCTCTTAAAAATGCAATTAGTTGACGTTGTCCAGATGAAAGCATGACACCTCGTTCTTTTACGTTGTAATCATAACCTCCTGGCAATGACTCAATGAACTCATGGACTCCAATTTTTTTTGCAGCTATAGTAACATTTTCTCTTGTGATATTAGGATCAAAAAGTGTGATATTATTAAATAAGCTATCAGCGAACAAAAATACATCCTGTAATACTACTGCTAAATGTTTTCGTAGAGAATTAAGTTCAAAGTCCTTTATTGAAATAGTATCTATGGTGATGTCTCCAGACTCATATTCATAAAATCTTGAGAGTAAATTGATAATTGTGGATTTACCTGCACCGGTTGCTCCTACGATAGCGATTGTTTCTCCTGCTTTAATATTTAATGAAATCCCATTTAAAACTTGCTCTCCTGGAACATAAGAAAAGTGTAATTGATTAAAAGTAATATCACCTTTTAAGGCTTTTCTAATAGTACCATTATTCTCGATGCTGCTTTTGGTATCAAAAATTTTAAAAATTCGTTCAGTGGCAACCATTCCCATTTGAAGAGTATTGAACTTATCTGCAATCTGACGCAGAGGCCTGAACAGCATTTGGGACATTTGGATGAACAAGAAAATAGTTCCTAAAGATATGTCACCATCAGATATTATATTAAATCCTCCATACCACACCAATAAACCAATAGTTACAGAAGAAGAAATTTCTGCAACAGGGAAAAAAATAGAATTAAACCATACGGTTTTAAGCCATGCTTTTTTGTGTTTTTCATTTATGGCAACAAATTGATAATATTCAATTTTTTCACGATGAAAAATTTGAACAATTTTCATTCCACTCAGTCGCTCTTGAACAAAAGAATTTAAATTTGCAACTTGTAATCGCACCTCTTCAAATGCACTTTTCATTGACTTTTGGAAGAGCCTGGTAGCGTATAAAATTATTGGTAGGATGGAAAAAACAATCAATGACAATCTCCAGTCTACATATAGCATCACCACTATTACCAAAA
>CAZYFB010000126.1:0-3560 GCA_964646655.1 uncultured bacterium | reverse complement strand
AAAATAAAGAAAAAATTATTAATTTTGATCGAATATGCGAACAGTATGATAAAGATTGGATTGACAAATGGAATTCAAATATTTTTGTAGTAAACGTAAAGTATAATAGAAAAGATAAAAAATATGAATTTCCAATTCTTTCTGAAAAAGAATTAGAGCGTAAACATAATTTGTTTTATAGTATTGGCAAAGAATGCTTATCTAACTATTATAAAGATTTTTATCCTTTTGATCAGAGCGTTTTTGGTAGAGAATTAGAGCTAACCTTTAACGTAAGAGAGTATGATAAAAATTCTGAACCAAAATTTGATAAAGAAAGTGGTAATTGTATTTCAGAAGCTGAAGCTATTAAGGAATATCCATTCAAAGGTATAATTGACAGAATTGATAAACCTTATGAAAAAAAATGGGAAATACATGATTATAAAACTGGAAAAAGAGCTAAAAATTACAGTCAATTAAAAAATGATTTTCAATTAGCATTATATCAAATTGGCGTTAAAGAAAATTTTAAAGATGTTGGTGAGATTAACTTAATTTGGCATTCTTTAAGACACAATACTAACATAACGATTTCTCATAATGATAAGCAATTATTTAAAATAGAAAAAAAAATAGTTTCTATAATTAAAAAAATAAAGAAATCTATAACTAATTTAGAAAATTTTAAACCAAAGGCAGATCACCAAAAATCTACGATTTGTAATTGGTGTCCTGCTTGGGACCAGTGTGAAGCAAAAACAGGATTACCAAATCCATCATTTAAAAATTTAATTACAATTAATCAAAAATAAATTTTATGGATTATCAAATAGTATCTCCAAAGACAGATATTGATTTTGAAAATTACTATTATTTTAGATGGAAAATTTTAAGAAAACCACTTAACAAAGAAATCGGTACTGAAAAAGATTCACAAGAAGAGAGTTCTATACATAGAATGGTTATAGATAGTAACAATAATATTATTGCTGTTGGAAGGTTACACCATAATAATCTAAATCAATCTCAAGTTAGATATTTTGCTGTTGATGATAAGTTTAGAAGAAGAGGTCTAGGTACTTATTTGATGAAGGACTTAGAAAATATTGCAAAGAAGAAAAATCGTTTGGAAATAATTTTAAATTCAAGAGAAAATGCTGTTAATTTTTATAAAAATTCAGGATACGAGGTAATTAGAGAAACATATATTCTTTTTGATAAAATTCAACATTATGAAATGAAAAAAGTTCTTTAATTTTTAAAAATTATATAAATTTAAATACCTATTTTTACAACTAACTCAGGGAGTCATGCATGAAGATATCTAGTATAATTTTAATTGATATAATTCTTAGTTAGTATCATGACCTTTTACACAAAATGAGTCACTCCTTAGAAAAAATTGCTTTTCATACACTTGGCTGTAAATTAAATTTTTCAGAGACTTCAACAATGGCTAGAGATTTTATTGATCAAGGCTACTCAATTGTTAAAGATTTTGAAAATGCTGATATTCATGTTATAAATACCTGCTCTGTGACTGATAAAGCAGATAAAAAAGCAAAAAAAATTATTAATAAAATTATTCAAACAAGTAGCAATCCATTTATTACAGTATTAGGATGCTACGCTCAATTAAAACCTCAAGAAATATCTGAAATTAATGGTGTTAATCTTGTAATAGGCGATAAAGAAAAGTTAAATGTTGCAAAGCATGTCATTGAAAATTATAATAAAGATTCAATAAAAATAATACATTCATCAATAGAAAATTCAACTAATTTTAATTCCTCATTTTCTATGAACGATAGAGTAAGGTCATTTTTAAAAATCCAAGATGGTTGTGATTATCCTTGTACTTATTGTACAATTCCAAAAGCTAGAGGAAAAAGTCGTAGTGATTCACAATTAAATATTTTAAAAAATATAAAAATTCTAGAACGTAACAAAATTTCTGAAATTGTTATTACAGGGGTGAATATAGGGGATTATGGTAGAGCAAAATTAGATGGAAGTTTATTAGATTTATTATTAAACATTGAAAAAAAAACAAAAATTAGCAGATTTAGAATTTCATCTATTGAACCTAATTTATTAACCAATGATATTATAAATTTCATAAATGATAGCAGCAGATTTCTTCCACATTTTCATATACCTCTTCAATCAGGAAACGATAAGATTCTTAAGTTAATGAAGAGAAAGTATAATACAAAAATGTACAGAGATAAAATTGATTTAATTAGATCAGCAATACCAGATGCTTGTATAGGTGCAGATATAATAGTTGGCTTTCCTGATGAGTCAGCTGATGATTTTTTGAAAACATTTAACTATATAGAATCTTTAGATATTAATTATTTACATGTTTTTTCATACTCAAATCGTAATGGAACAATCGCATCAAATATGAAAAACCAAGTTTCAAATAATGATAAGATTTTAAGAAGTAGATCTTTACACAAACTATCTGAATCAAAAAGATTTAATTTTTACAAATCAAATATAGGGAAAATTAAAAAAGTATTATTTGAAACTGAATTAGAAGATGGTTATGTTGTTGGATTTTCAGATAATTATATTAGAGTCAAAGTAAAAGGTGACAAAAGCATGTTGAATAAAATTTTTAATGTAAAATTATTATTTATTGAAAATGATAAAGTTATTGGAGACTTATATTGAATAAAAATCCCTTTATAGGAATTGCTGGTAACATTGGTGTGGGTAAAACTACTTTTACAAAAATGGTATCAAAAAGATTAAGTTTAACTCCATATTATGAATCCGTGGATGATAATCCATATTTATCAGATTTTTATGGTAATATGGAAAGATGGAGTTTCAATTTACAAATTTATTTTTTGCAGCATAGATTTAAGCATCATATGGAAATTGTTAATTCAAATAAAGGTGTGATTCAAGATCGAACCATTTATGAAGATTTTTCTATTTTTGCACTTAACTTGTATGAAATGAAAATTATGTCAGAAAGAGATTGGTTGACATACAAAGATCTATTTAACAATATGAATCAATTTTTAAAAAAACCTGATTTAATTATATATCTCAAAGCATCAACAGATACTCTTATTGGAAGAATTAAAAACAGAAATCGAGGTTATGAAAAAGATATGAGCGAAGAATATTTACATAAACTAAATATTTATTATAAAAGATGGTTTTCACAAAATCTTGAATACAATGTTTTGGAAATCAATACAAATAATTTTAATATTTTTAATGATACTGATAAGTTTGATAAAATTTGTAATGATATAAACAATAAACTTAATAAATTATAAATATGAAAAAGTCTATTGTTGTATTTGCTTCAGGAACAGGTTCAAATTTTAAAAATATTGTAGAAAAAATAAAAGCTCATGAATTAAATGCTAAAGTTAAGTTGCTTGTTTCAAATAACCCTAATTGTAAAGCAATAGATTATGCTAAAAAAAATATTATAGAAACTTTTATATATAATTCTAAAAGATATCCAAATGATCCAAATCAAAATATATTATTAAAAAAAATTAAACAAGTTAATACTGACTTAATTCTTCTTGCTGGTTATATGAAAA
>CAZYFB010000125.1:0-3649 GCA_964646655.1 uncultured bacterium | reverse complement strand
GTTGAAAATATCCAAGATATTGCAATCATTTTTTGAGAGACTACGTGAATTGTAATTATGTATTCTGAACCAAAAGGATTTGGACTAAAAATTAACAATAGGACATAACAAAAAATTAAAAATGAAAAAATGTAATATCCTATACCATAAATTTTATTAATTTTTTCAGAATTATAAATTACATAACTGTATATCAAAGCAGACGGAAAAGCAAAATAAAAAATATTGTTTGCAAAAAAGGCATGAATTTTTAACATGCTCAATATTATAATATCATTATTTCGATCAATTAAATGAACTGTTAAGTCTCCTGGCGTAATGCCTGTCAAAATAAAGCAAATTGATGCTATAATTGCAAAAAAAGAACCTACATAACTTAAAATACTTCTATTGAAAATAGATGGAAGACATAGATAATAAATAAAAAAAATAATGCCAGTTAATGACATTCCTGTACTCCATACAACTAGAGAAGGAGTGTTACTAATTTGATTTCCATTAACATCAGTTAAATAAGCATTAACTCGACCTAGCTGACTGAGAAAATTTCTTGTAAAATCATAGCCAATCTTATCTCTATCAAATATTGACCCACCAGGATAGTATATCATTGCAATAACATTAAATGACACAAAAATAAACAAACCTAAAAAAGGTAAATTTTTAAGAAAATACTTTCTCATTGTATATTAATTTCTTAGAGGTTTTCCTTTTTTAAGGAAATATTGTATTCTTTCAATTGTTTTCTGTTCACCACATAAACTGATAAAAGCTTCTCTTTCAATATCAAGTAAATACTGCTCATCAACTGGTGAAAAAGGACCCCCTTTTTCTCCTCCAGTTAATACATAAGCCAATTTTTTACCAACTACTGCATCATGTTCAGTTATTTTCTTAGATTTAACAAAACCTTTAATAGTTGAATCAACAACTAATCTTCCACTCGCACCTGGAAGTTTAAACTCTCTCATTTCTGGAGTTTTGTATCCTTCAGACATACTAAGCACTTCTTTTTTAGCTTCATGCAATAAATCCAATCGATTCATTATAAATTTATCATCTTTTCGTAAATAAGATAACTTTTTGGCTTCTTTAGCTGAAGTTGCCACTTTACCAAATCCAACTGTCTCAAAAACTTTTTGAACTACAGGAAACGAGCCGGGCATCATTGTTTTGACATTATCAGAAACATTGTTTAACATTCTAAGATTTCCTCCCGCACCAGGAATAATGCCCATACCTACCTCAACTAAACCAATATATGATTCAGATGCAGCTACAATCCTGTCACATGAACCACATATTTCATAACCTCCACCTAAAACAAAACCAAATGGTGCTGCAATTACAGGAAATGGTGCAAATCTTAAAGACTGAAATGTGTCCTGCATAGTTTTGGTCATTCTATCAATTAAATCCCATTCTTTTCTATCAGCTGCATTTAGTATTAAGTTTAAATTGGCTCCTGCTGAAAAATTGACACCATCTCCAGATATCACTAAACCTTTATAATCATTTTCTTTAACCCATTCTACTGCAGATTCTAAAACACTAACCATTGAACCATCAAGTGGATTAAAGTCAGGCTTTAAAACTGAATGAAGTTCAACTCCTAAAACTCCATCACCAATATCAATCATTGATGCAGACCAATCTTTTTTAATTACTTTATTATTTCTACAATACTGAGCAAAGGTAAGTCTATTTTTAGGGGAATCAATTTTAGTATAATCTTTTTTATCTTTACAATACTGCAATTGATTTACACTATCATAATTATAAAAAGATTTTTTTTCCTGATTATGCATATTAAGAATCCAATCAGAAATTTTTAGATTATCTTCTTTCATTTTATCTATAACAGTCTCAAATCCTAATATATCCCATAATTCAAAAGGACCTTTTTCCCAGCCAAAACCCCATCTTAAAGCATTATCAATATTAACTATATCATCTGATACTTCACCCACTAAATCAGAACAGTAAAGTAATGATTTGGAGATTATAGACCATAAAAATTTACCAGCATCATCATCACTAAAAACTGCAGCCCTTAATTTTCCTTCTAATGAATTTTGCTCTTTCGCTAAAGATACAGCTTTAAATTTTTTCTTATTGATAGGCCTGTATTCTAAAGTTTCGAAATCAAGAACATGTATAACACCTTTATCAATTTTTTTGTAGAATCCTGCTCCACTTTTTTGACCAAGATTTCCATCTTTAATTAATTTTTTAATTGGATCTGGTATTACATATTGCTCCCTGTAAGGATCATCAATACATTTATCATATGCAGTTTTTGCAACAAACTCCATAACATCTAGACCAACAACATCTGCAGTTCTAAATGTTGCGCTTTTAGGTCTACCAATCAATGTACCAGTAAGACCATCTACATCTTCAATATTAATTTTATTTTTAATTGCCTCATTAACGGTGACCATCATTCCAAATACACCTATACGATTTGCAATAAAATTTGGCGTATCTTTAGCATAGACCACACCCTTACCTAGCTTGTTCTCCATAAAATTAGCCATACCTTCAATTAAATCAGCACTATTTGCATCTGTATAAATGAATTCGACTAATTTCATATACCTTGGGGGATTGAAAAAGTGTGTTATAAAAAAGTTTTTCTTTAGCTTATCATCCATATCAGATGATAACTCTTCTAAAGAAATACCTGAGGTATTAGATGTTAAAATCTGTTTATCAATAAAAGGTGAGATTTTTTTGTATAAATCCTTTTTCCAATCTAACCTTTCAGCAATAACTTCAATTATCCAATCGCATTCTTTCAATTTTTCTAGATGATCTTCATAATTATAACATTTAATTAGACCTATATCTTTTTTATCATAAAAAGCTTTTGGTTTTATTTTAGCAGCTTTTTCAATACCACCTTCAGAAATTTCTTGATTCATATCAAAAGCATATACATTTAAGCCTGCATTTGCACAGTGAGCAGCTATTTGTGAACCCATAACACCTGTTCCTAAAACAGCAACATTTTTAATTTCTAACATTGTCGTTAATCTCCTAAATTTAAATCTCTCTTAAGCCTGTTTCTTTATTTTTTAAAAAGGTTGCAACAAGATGAATCCTATTTTCCTCACCTCCATTAAAAACAGTATGATAATTTCTTGTATCTGTAAACCACACATTACCATCTGCTGGTAAATGTTTTAAACGCTTATCAATAACTAAATGAGCACCTGGATTTGTGATAATTGGTATATGTAATCGTGGCTCAGGATCCCTATGCCAACTTAAAGAGGTTCTAGGTTCAAGCAATAGCAATCTAAAACGTCCAAGCTGATATTTTTCAGACAAGGTATTATAAACTTCTTCAAAATATGACCCTTTATATTTTTCAACAAATTCAGTATATTGACTCTCATCAATGAAGTTTTCTCTTTGAACTTCTTGACCGGTAAAATCAGGTTTAGTCCAAAACACTCCCCTTAATTTTTCACCATAAGCTGAAGTTGGGTCTCCAGGTATTTGTGTAAGTGATAAACCCTTAACAACATGATGTCTCCAAGAAACTTTAGTAAATAACTCATTTGTTGCTTGCCTTAATTTTTTAGCATCAAATTTAATGCCAGTTTTTTTGAAATTTTTCAATTTTAAAGCCTTTCTATTA
>CAZYFB010000124.1:0-3652 GCA_964646655.1 uncultured bacterium | reverse complement strand
TGAAAAAAAGAATGTTGCAATTTTAATGAAGGAAAAAACTATTGAATTAGTTAATAAAAGTTATGATTTAGATCAAAATGATGGCTTAAATATAGAAGCTATAGAATTTGGAAAATTATTTGATGAAAAAGAAAGTAAAGAAGGTATGGGTGCATTTATAGAAAAAAGGAAGGCAAATTTTGACTAATATTAACAAATTCGTTAGAAACTTCTGTATAATTGCGCATATTGACCATGGAAAATCTACCCTTGCTGACAGGCTTATTGAGTCTACTAATACTATTTCATCTAAAAAATTAGAAAACCAAGTTTTGGATGATATGGATTTAGAAAGAGAGCGTGGAATCACTATAAAATCCCATCCGATTCAGATGGATTATACTCACAGCGATAACAATAAGTACATATTGAATCTAATAGATACTCCTGGTCATGTTGATTTTACATACGAAGTATCAAGAAGTATGGCAGCTTGTGAAGGTGCATTGCTAATTGTTGACGCATCTCAAGGGGTTGAGGCCCAAACGGTAAGTAATTTATACTTAGCATTAGAAGCTGATTTAACTATTATACCAATACTAAATAAAATTGATATGCCAAACTCTGATGTTGAGGCAGTTTCTGAACAAATCATTGAATTGATAGGATGTCATAAGTCCGAAATTTTAACTGTGAGCGCGAAAGAGGGGACTGGTATTGATACTGTCTTTGATACCATAGTAAATGTGATACCAGCGCCTACTAAAAAACATGAAAATGGACATTCTAGAGGTCTTATTTTTGATTCTTTTTATGATCAGTTTAGAGGAGTGGTTGCTTATATAAGAGTTTTTGGAGGTAGTTTTACTAAAAATGACATTATAGAGTTAATTTCAAACAAAGTAAACTTTGAGATAACAGAAGTGGGCAAACTAAAACTAGAAAAAGTTAGTACTAATAATTTATCATCAGGTGATGTTGGATATATAGTTACTAGCTTAAAAGATGTTTCAGATATTAATGTTGGTGATACTATTTCACTTAAAAAAGAAAAAGAGGTAGAACCATTACCAGGTTATAAAGAAGTAAAACCTATGGTATTTAGTGGTATGTATCCAGTAGATTCAAATGATTATGAGGATTTTAAAACAAGTTTGTTAAAATTAAAATTAAATGATGCAGCTTTAACGTTTGAACCAAATGTATCTACGGCCTTGGGCTTTGGATTTAGATGTGGTTTTTTAGGTCCATTACATATGGAGATTGTACAAGAACGATTAGAGAGAGAATTTAATATGAATTTAATTTCTACAGCTCCAAATGTAAGCTATAAGGTCATAACAAGGTCTAAAGATGAAGTCATTGTAAAAAATCCAGCTGATATGCCTGATTCAGGTAATATAGAATCTATAATGGAACCATATATAAAAGCTGAAATTATCACACCTGATACTTATATTGGAAATATAATGAAGTTGTGTATTAGTAAAAGAGGTGTGTTTCAATCAACCACTTATCTATCACAAAATAAAGTTCAATTAAACTTCATATTGCCCCTTGGTGAAGTTATCTATGATTTTTTTGAAAAACTAAAATCTTCTACTAAAGGTTATGCATCTTTAGATTATGAATTTATTGATGATCGCATATCAAAACTTGTTAAACTTGATATAAAGATAAATGGTGATATAGTTGATGCGTTAAGTATGATAGTGCATAAGGATTATGATTATCAGAGTGGTTCTAAAATATGTAAACAATTAAAAGAAGAAATACCAAGACAACAGTTTGAGATACCAATTCAGGCGACTATTGGAGCTAAAATCATCGCCAGAGAAACTGTTAAAGCTTTGAGAAAAAATGTTACTGCAAAATGTTATGGTGGTGATATATCAAGAAAAAGAAAATTATTAGAAAAACAGAAAAAAGGTAAAAAACGTATGAAAGTTGTAGGCAATGTTGAGTTACCACAAAGTGCTTTTTTAGCGATTCTTAAATCAGGAGATGAATAAATATGTACCCATGGATAGACTTATATTTCTTTAAAATCCCCTCATTTGGATTAATGGTGGCATCAGCATTTTTAATTTGTCATCATTATTTAAAAAAAGAATTTAAAAAAAATAATCTTTCAGAAAAAATTATTGATGATATAATATTTTATGCAGTTATTTCTGCTATACTTGGATCAAAAATATATTTTATTATTGAAACACAGTCATTTGGTTTGTTGTTTTCTAATATTAAAAATATTTTTTATAGTTTAATTACCTTAAATATTCCAAATCTAATTAGCGAACTTCAAAGTATGGGTTCTGGTTTAGTATTTAATGGTGGATTGATATGCGCAATTATTTTAATAGCTTTTTATGTAAAACGTCATAAATTAGATTTTCTTGAACTTGCAGATATTATTACTCCCTTTATACTGTTAGGACATGGTATTGGAAGGATAGGATGTTTATTAGTAGGTGATGATTATGGTATACCTTCCAACCTTCCATGGGCAATTGCATTACCTAATGGTTTACCGGTTACCTCAATTGAAACTTTTATGACACATTTTTCATTTTTTGGATATACAAGAGAATATCTGCAACAATTTTTAGTTGAAAATTCAGATAATATTATTTCAGTTCATCCAACACAAATTTATGAGATGTTATTATATTTCAGTTTTTTCTATTTAATAATGAAATATAAAAATTCTATTAATTTTTTTAAGGGATCAATTTTTTCAATTTATCTTATTACTGGAGGTTTATCAAGATTTGTAGTAGAATTCTTAAGAACAAACGAACGTTATATGTTTAATTTATCTAGCGCGCAATATGTTTCTCTATTTATGATTTTTGCTGGATTAACTTTGTTTTATTTTCTGAGAAAAAACAAAATGACACATGGAAACAATTAATTGCCAAATATGTAATTCTTCTAAAAATAAAGAATATATTAAAGTAAAAGATAGATTTAATATTTCTAATGACAATTTTATAATTGTTAAATGTGGTTGTGGATTTGTTTTTTTGAATCCAAGACCAGGCAAATCTGAGATAGGAAAATTTTATAATTCCAAAGATTACCAACCTCATAGTTCGTCAAGTATATTTTATAAGATTGCCCAAAATTACTCATTTAAATGGAAATTTTCCTTAATTAAAAATATAGTAACTAATAAATCTAAAATTCTTGATTATGGTTCTGGTAATGGTACATTTTCTAAATATCTTAAAAGTAAAGATTTTAGTGTAGATACCTATGAGCCTATACTAAATGATATGGTATCAACTGTTGGTACACAAAAATATGATTTAATTACTTTATGGCATTCTTTAGAACATATTCATAATATAAATGATGATATTCAAATTATTAAAAAACATTTAAAAGAAAATGGGAAAATTTTAATTGCAGTACCAAATATCGATTCTATTGATGCAAAAATATTTAAACATAAATGGGTCGCTTATGATGCTCCTAGACATTTGTACCATTTTAATTCTAAGACAATTAAAGCTCTATTGTTTAACCATAACATTCGTATTAAATCAAAAATACCAGTAATTCAAGATACTTTTTTTAATATATTGTTAAGTTTAAATACATCAAACTTTTTTGTTAAGATGTTTAAATTTCTATTTTTATCTTTCTATAGTTTTATTACAATTAAATT
>CAZYFB010000123.1:0-3663 GCA_964646655.1 uncultured bacterium | reverse complement strand
ATATGCAAAAAAATATAAAGTAAATCTTAAATTCCAAAGCTGAAATTAAATACTATTATTATTTTTTATTCTATTAATTCAAAGATAAATTCATTGCACATTGTAATTTATATTTGATATTTATGTAGTAAAAATTATAATCATTTTAATTTTCAATGAAAGATTTTTATTACTATTTGTGATATTGGTGTATAAATTGCAGAAATTATAATTAAATATTTATACTCTAAATTACATTATGTCCGAAAAAAATCAAAAAACAATATTATTATAAAATATTTTGGGATTTAGTCACAAAACAGCTTATAACTTAACAGATTGCAAAAATTATATTAGTAAATGTGTCTTTTATGTTATTAAGTATTGTACAATCAATAGAATTTTGAAAAATTAGATAGATATTGTTGAATAGTTTACAATTAACCAATCATAATTCAAATTATATGAAAAAAATAAAAAAAATGAATAGCATTCTAAAACTAGATAGGCTTTTATTAAGTCTATTACTTTTCTTTACTGCTTCTTTGTGTGCACAAGAATTTGTGGTTACTGGTAATGTAACTGACACCAAAGGCATGCCAATTCCTGGAGTAACAATTTTGGTGGAAAGTTCATCAGAACTACAAGCAGTCATTAGCACACAAGGAACAACAACTGACTTTGATGGGAACTATTCCATTTTAGTAGGTGGGAGTGATATCAACTTAGTATTCTCTTACTTAGGTTATGTAAAACAAAGTATTCCTGTTAATTCACAGAGTGTAATTAATGTTACACTACTTACAGACGTTAGTGAGTTGGACGAGGTAGTTGTATTTGGTTATGGCACAGAGGACAGAAGAGACGTTACAGGCGCCATCACTAAAATTGGTTCTGAAACCATCGAAAGAACATTCAACCCTACCGTAGAACAAGCCTTAAATGGTAAAATATCGGGTGTAAATACTATTATTACTGATGGAACGCCAGGGGCTGGTATTCGAATTAGGATTCGAGGCGGGACATCCATTAATGCTAACAACGAGCCTTTGTATGTTATTGATGGTTTTCCCATAGAGGTAGATTATTCTGTTTCTGACGGACCAACTGAATTTTCAGCTCCATCAAGTTCGCCATTAGCTAATTTAGACCCAAGTAATATACAATCAATAGATATATTAAAAGATGCTTCTGCAGCCGCTATTTATGGAGCAAGAGGAGCAAATGGTGTGGTGATTATTACAACTAAATCTGGTAGAGAGCAAAATGCTGAAATTACTTACGACACTTCGATTACCACAAGTAGTGTTCCAGGTGATAGATATGTAGATGTTTTAAGTACTTCAGAATATGGAGAATTAAAAATTCATAGAGAGCTTTACGTTGATGGAATTGAAGATCAAAGCGTTACATTTGGGGAAAATTTAACACCTGTTCAAGAACAAGCTAGGTATGATTCATTGCCTCAAACAAACTGGCAGGAAGAATTGTTTAGAACAGGTTACTTGACAAAGCATTCATTACAGGCAATAGGGGGGAACGACATAACAAAGTATGCTGTTGGTGCCACCTATTTTAAAAATGAAGGTGCTGTTATAAACTCGTTTTTTAAGCGTTATAATTTTAATCTGAACCTAGAAAATAAAATTACTGATAAACTAAAGGTCAAGACAGTTTTATTTCCCAGTTATTCTATCAAGCAAGGTCCTGCTTCTGGAGGAGACTTCAATCAAAGAAATATGGGTATTGTTATTAGAGCCTTAACCAGACGAACAGATAGAGGTATTGGTATTGTTGAAGATGATATTGATGAAGGTATTGGTGTTTGGGTAGATCCAGTGACAGAGGCCAAAAGAGCTTCAAATTTTACAAATACTTTTGGATTTAATGGGAATACAAATATAAGTTACGAGATTTCAAAGGGTTTAACTGGCTCAATAAGAATTGGAGCAAGAGTTGATGAGGGTAAAACAAAGAATTATTACACCAAAGAATTTGGTAGAGGATATATAAATAGGGGACTCGGTACGAGATTTCACTACCAAAATTTATCTTGGAATAATCAAAACATATTGCGTTACCGTCTATCATTTGGATCAAAAAATAAGCATAGGATAAATGCATTAGCTCTTTTTGAGCAAACATATGTTTCAAGAGAAACGGAGTATCTTAGTGTTACTGATTTCCCAATAGAGACTTTAGGTTTTAACGCACTACAAAATGGATTAGTTCCTGCAACTCCTGATACTTTCACTACTGAAACAATGCTCAAATCGTATTTGACAAGAATTAATTACGGGTTAAATGGTATTTATAATTTAACCTTGTCAATGAGAGCAGATGGTTCTTCTAGATTTGGATCTAAAAATAAATGGGGTTACTTCCCAGCGGTGGGTTTCTCTTGGAATTTACATAATGAAAAGTTTCTAGATAATGCAGAAGTCATAAATAATCTAAAACTTAGATTAAGTTATGGGCAAACAGGTAATCAAGGGATTCCAGCTTACGGATCATTTTCTGTACTTGGTGTTTCAAATACTATATTTAGTGGTAATGTAAATGCTGGACTTGCTGTAACGTCATTACCAAATCCTGACTTAAAATGGGAGTTTACTGATCAATATGATATAGGATTAGACTTATCTTTATTCGACCGTAAAGTGAACTTATCCGCTGATATTTACTACAAAAGAACAGAGGACTTATTACTCCAAGTGCCTATTCCAATGTCGACAGGTTTTGGAAGTAGATTAACAAATGTTGGAAATGTTGAAAATAAGGGACTAGAAGTTGCTTTAAACACATTAAATGTGGATGGCGAGTTTAGGTGGACTTCAGACTTTATGTTTTCAATTAACAGAAATGAAGTTTTGAATTTAGGAGGGGTTGAACAAAGAACTTTTCAAGATCAATTTACTAATGGATTGTATACTGGATCTCTCAATGTTGGTGAAAGTTTAGGTAACTGGATTGGGTTCAAAACTGATGGAGTATTTTCTTATGAGGATTTTGATGAAAGTGGAAATAATATAAACTCAGCTTACGGCACGCCTTCATCTGTGAATCCAGATTCAAGACCTAAGTTAGGAGATGTTAAATACGTAGATCAAAATGGTGACGGATTGATTAACGATGATGACATAACAATTATTGCGAGAACACAGCCAAAACATTATGGAAGTATCTACAATAACTTTAGCTACAAAGGATTCAATTTAGGAGTTTTGTTTACTTATAAATATGGCTTCGATGTTATTAATGGTAACAAACACAGAATGTATGCTAATGGTTATGCTAATTTTAATCAAATGGGAGAAATGAGAGATCATTGGACTCCATATAACACGGATACTGATATTCCCAGGGCTGATTATGAAGATAGAAATTTAACCTCACGTTTTGTTGAAGATGGATCGTTCATCAGACTTCAAAGTATTAATTTAAGCTACAACCTTCCATCCGATGCGATGCAGGTTATTGGCTTAAACAGCTTTCAAATATACTCAAACATTGACAACGTGTTTTTATGGACTAAATATACTGGCTTTGACCCTGAAGTGAGTGTAGCTAGGGGGCAAAGAGCAATCACTAGCCAAAATTTGGATTATGGGGCTTATCCTAGAACTCTAAATGTAACGTTTGGTGTTAAAATCGGATTTTAAAAATGGAAAATATGAAAATAAA
>CAZYFB010000122.1:0-3671 GCA_964646655.1 uncultured bacterium | reverse complement strand
TTTTGCGTATTCTAGAGGCGTACTATTATTATCAGCCATAAGTAGTTTTATATTTCTATTAATTTGGAGAATTACTGCAAAATTTTTGTATTTAAACAAAATTTTACATTTTAAATCAATTTCAAGATATATAGAAAGAAGAGCTATTCTGATTGGTGCTGATGAAGAAACTATTAAAATTGGTCAGAAAATACAAAATTTTCCAGAATCAGAAATTAATATTATTGGATATACGGATACATCAAATCCTTTATTTATAGATAAATTTTTAGGTAGAGTACAACATTTGAAAGATATTACCATTAAAAATAAAATTACTGAAATAATTATACGAGAAGAGTATTTAGTAAAATTTGAAATATTTTCTATTATTAAGAAACTAAAAGGTTTGAATTTGCTGTTTAAAGTTATACCAAAAGGTAATAACATTATTTTAAGTAAGGGAGAAATAGAAAATATTTCTGGTATAGAGTTAATGTCTTATGACATACCCTTTTTAGAACGTTCAAATATAATAATAAAAAGATTTTTTGATATTATACTATCTATTGTATTATTATTTTTAACTATGCCTTTGCATATAATTTTATATATAATTTATGGATATAAAAATACAAAAATGTGGACAATAGAAAATAAACATATAAACATAAAATCATTTAACATTAAAAATAATTTTTTAAAAAAGATACCTATATTATTTTCAATATTAAATGGTAAGATAAGTTTCGTGGGTAGTAGATTAACAAGTATAAATGAAGAATATCCAAGTCACATATTAAAACCTGGCTTATTAAGCTTAAACAATACCAAAAAATTTAAAAATAATAATGAACAAAGATTGGAAACATATTATATTAAAAATCAATCTTTAACATTTGATCTAGAAATAATTTTAAAAACATTTTTTAAAGTATAATGAGTGATATTTATAAATTAGATTTTGAGTTACCTCTTAAAGATATTCAAGATAGAATTGATACCTTAAAAAAGAATTCTATTAATAGTGGGGTTGAAGTATCAACCACAATACAAAAATTAGAAGATGAGTTAATTCATAAAAGAAAAGAAATTTATACAAATCTTAACAGATGGGAAAGGGTGCAGCTTGCAAGACATCCAAATAGACCTTATTCTTATGACTATATCAAAAAAATAACATCGTTTTGGTTTGAATTGCACGGAGATAAATTATATGCTGATGATCCTGCAATTGTTGGAGGTTTAGGAACTATTGACACGTTAAGAGTTGTTATTATAGGACAACAAAAAGGAAGAGGGACCAAAGATAAAGTTTTTAGAAATTTTGGAATGCCTAAACCAGAGGGATACAGAAAAGCATTAAGATTAATGAAGTTCGCAGAAAAGTTTAAATTACCTATTATTACTTTACTTGATACTCCTGGAGCATATCCAGGTTTAGGAGCTGAAGAAAGAGGTCAAGGTTCAGCTATTGCTCAAAATTTAATTGAGATGGCAAATTTAAAAGTACCTATAATTTCTATTGTTATTGGAGAAGGTGCCTCTGGAGGTGCATTAGGTATAGGTTTAGCAGATAAAATAATTTGTTTAGAAAATACATGGTATTCTGTAATTTCCCCTGAAGGATGTGCTTCAATTTTATTTAGAGATCCTTCTAAAGCAGAGGAAGCAGCAGATGCTATGAAAGTTACTGCTCGTGATTTAAAGGAAATTGGTATAGCTGATGAAATAATTAAAGAACCAGATGGTGCAGCTCACATTAATCCTGATAAAATGAGTGAAATTTTAAAAGAAACAATTATAAGAACTTATACTAGTTTAAAAAATTATGAAATTGATGAATTAATAAAATTAAGATTTGAAAAGTACGATAAGATTGGTTTTTATGAACAAAGATAATAATAAAGATATAGTTGGGACTGATTTAGATTCTTGGAAAAATAGTGAATTAAATTTTTCAGAATTTAAATTACTAAATGATGAAATATTAAGTCAAAAGAAATTAATTCATCAAGGTGGTGGACCAGTGGCAATTCAAAAACAGCACAATAAAAAAAGAATGACTTGCAGAGAAAGGATTAAGTATTTATTAGATTCTGGACAGAAATTTTTTGAAATAGGTACCTTTGCTGCATTTGAAATGTATGAAGAGTATGGAAATATTGCATCAGGTGGTATAGTAACAGGTATAGGTAGAATTAAA
The DNA here is from genome assembly GCA_964646655.1 of uncultured bacterium. Classification (GTDB taxonomy): domain Bacteria; phylum Fidelibacterota; class Marinisomatia; order SCGC-AAA003-L08; family D37C17; genus TMED6. The sequence goes on along the minus strand of CAZYFB010000122.1, from coordinate 1,486 downwards.
AATCAAGAATGTATGATTATTGCTAATGATGCAACTGTAAAGGCTGGTGCTTATTTTGAGATTACCTTAAAGAAAACTTTAAGAGCTCAAGAAATTGCCATTCAAAATCAAATTCCTATTGTTTATTTAGTTGACTCAGCTGGTGTATTTTTACCTTTACAGGATCATGTTTTTCCTGATGAAAATCACTTTGGTAAGATATTTTATAATAATGCTAAAATTTCATCTAAAGGTATTACCCAAATAGCCTGTGTTATGGGGCCATGTGTTGCTGGTGGTGCGTATCTACCTGTAATGTGTGATAAATATATTATAGTAGAGGGATCAAGTATGTTTTTGGCTGGTCCTGCATTAGTGAAAGCTGCAATTGGTCAAGAGATTGATCAACAGACTCTTGGTGGTGCAAACACACATTCTGCAATTAGTGGTATAGCAGATTATAAAGAAAAAGATGATATTAGTGGTATAGATAGAGTAAGAACTATTTTATCTAACATAAATATTACAAAAAGTGATTTATTCAAAAAGGTTGACCCTCAACCTCCATTATATAAAACTTCTGATTTGAATTATATTTTTAATCCTATAAAACATTCTATTTATGATATGAAAGAAATCATTTCAAGAATAGTTGATAAAAGTATTTTTTCAGAATTTAAAAAGGATTACGGACAAACAATTATATGTGGAAATGCATCAATTTCTGGTTACAAAATTGGAATAGTTGCAAATCAAAAGTTGATATTAAAAAATAATGAAGGTCAAATGCAGCTTGGTGGGGTAGTATATTCTGATTCTGCTGATAAAGCAGCAAGATTTGTAATGAACTGTAATCAAGATAAAATTCCTATTTTATTTATACATGATGTTAATGGTTTTATGGTTGGTAAAGATGCTGAATGGGGTGGCATTGCAAAAGATGGTGCAAAATTGGTGAATGCTGTTTCAAATTCTACTGTCCCAAAAATATCCTTAGTTGTTGGTGGAAGTTATGGAGCAGGTAATTATGCTATGTCTGGTAGATCATTTAATTCTAACTTTTTATTCACATGGCCATCTGCTAAAATTGCTGTTATGGGTGCAGAGCAAGCTGCTAAAACATTAACTAGTATAAAGACAGCAAAAATGAGTAATCTATCTGATGAAAAAAAAGAAGAAATATTTAGTGAAATAAAAAACAGCTATGACAAACAATCAGATGCAAGATATGCAGCAGCTCGATTATGGACAGATGAAATTATACTCCCAAATGAAACTAGGGAGAAGTTATCTTATGCATTGTCTGTTATATCAAATATTAATAATATTGACAAACCTAATTATGGTGTATTACAAGTATGAATAAAACAATTAAAATAGCAAATGGCCAAGGTTTTTGGGGTGATTCTATAGATGCCCCATATAACTTAATTAAATATGGCGATATAGATTATTTGACTCTAGATTATCTTGCTGAAGTAACTCTATCTATAATGCAAAGACAAAA
>CAZYFB010000121.1:0-3682 GCA_964646655.1 uncultured bacterium | reverse complement strand
TCAAGATTTAATTAATAGATTAAGTTTAGGAAAGATAAAAAATTTAGAAGGTTACCTATTTCCTGAAACATATTTTATATCCCAAAATCAAACAGAATTAGAAATTATTGAAATGATGGTCAATCAATTTAAAAAAAATATAAATGAAATTAATATTGATAAGTCTATAAAATTTTCACTTCATCAATTGATTACACTTGCTTCAATCATTCAAGGAGAAGCAATGGATAATGATGAGATGAAAACAATTTCTTCAGTTTTTTATAATCGTTTGAATAAGAATATGAACTTGGATGCAAATGCTACAATACAGTACATTATTCCAGGTAAAAATAGAAGATTACTCAATAAAGATTTAGAAATTAAAAGTAAATATAATACTTATAAAAACAAGGGTTTGCCACCAGGTCCTATAAATAATCCAGGTTTAAATGCAATAATAGCAGCTTTAGAGCCCCTTTCTTCAGATTATTTATATTTTGTAAAGGATCCTGAAAATTATGGTAAACATGTCTTTAATGAATCTTTTAAAGGCCATGAAATAGCTAGGAAAAAATATTTAAGATATATAAGAGAAAATGGATTTAAATAATTTAAATGATAAACAGTTAGATGCTGTCAAAAGTGTTGGTCAACCTAATTTGATTTTTGCTGGTGCTGGAAGCGGTAAAACTAGAGTCTTAACGTATAAGATTGCATATTTAATTCAAGAGCAAGGTTTACCACCAGATAAAATATTAGCTGTTACGTTTACAAACAAGGCTGCCCAAGAAATGAAATCTAGAGTCCAAAAACTACTTGATTTTGATATTTCAGCAATTTCAATTGGTACTTTTCATTCTATATCTGCTCAACTTTTAAGAAAAGAAATACATCATTTAGGTATGTCCAATAGTTTTATTATTTATGATCAGCCGGATAGTATTTCAGTAATTAAAGATTGTATAAAAGATTTAGGGCTTGATGTTAAACAGTTTGAGCCTAAAACATTTAAAAATCATATAAGTCAATTAAAAAATAGTTTGGTTTCTTATGAGCAGGCTGAAATTTTAGCAAATGACTTTTTATCTAAAAAGGTTGCTGAAGTCTATGCATTATATCAAAGTCAGTTGACTAAGAATTCAGCATTAGATTTTGATGATTTATTACTTAAACCGCTTGAACTTTTCAAAAAATTCCCAAATCTTTTAGAAAAATACCAGCAAAAATATGGATATATTTTAGTAGATGAATATCAAGATACTAACAAACCACAATTTGAGCTTATCCATTCTTTAGCTATTAATCACAGAGAAATATGTGTAGTTGGTGATGACGATCAGTCTATTTATGGCTGGAGAGGTGCTGATATATCAAATATTTTAAATTTTTCTGAGGCTTTTGGTGAATCAAAAATATTCAAGCTTGAACAAAACTATCGTTCAACTCAAAATATTTTAGATGCCGCTTATCATGTTATATCTAAAAATACAACCAGAGCTGATAAAAGGATTTGGACAGATAATAAGGTAGGTGAACCTATTCAAATAATAGAAAACATGAATGATGCAATGGAGGCAGATAAAATCTTAAGTTTGATTAATACTAATAAATCTGAATCAAACTGTAGTTTGAACGATTTTGTTATTTTATATAGAACCAATGCACAAAGTAGAATAATTGAAGACAAACTTAGAAGGGCTGGTGTACCATACCATATTATTGGTGGGGTTAAATTTTATGAGAGAAAAGAAATTAAAGATATGCTTGCTTATTTAAAAGTTATATCCAACCCTTCTGACAATGTTAGTCTGCTTAGAATTTTAAATTTTCCAGCACGAGGTGTAGGAAAAACTTCAATAGATAAGATAATTGCAATATCAAAAGAAAAAAATATATCACTTTTTGATATGCTGGAAAATATTAATGAAGTAAAAATAGGTGATTCTCAAAAGAAGACAATAAAGTATTTTAAAGGTAAAATTGAAGCTTTTAAGAGCAAATCAAAAGATTATAATATTGTTGCTATGATAAATGATGTGATTGAAGAGTTTAAAATTAAAGAACATTATGAAAAACAAAATACTTCTGAATCAAATGAAAGATGGCAAAATATTGAAGAACTAGTAAATGGAATGATGGATTATGATAATGAAAAAGAAAATGCTAATTTGGTAACATTTTTAGAAGAAGTATCACTTCTTACAGATATTGATAAATGGAACGATAAAAATGAACAGGTTACATTGATGACAATCCATAGCTCTAAAGGCTTGGAATTTCCTATTGTATTTATTGCTGGCTTAGAAGAGGGTTTGTTTCCAATATCTCAATACTTAGAACAAAATGATGAGCTAGAAGAAGAAAGACGGTTATTTTACGTAGGTGCAACCAGAGCAATGGAAAAGCTTTATTTATCTTACTCAAAATTAAGAAGAAGATTTGGTGCAGAAGTTATACCTATGACTGTATCAAGATTTATAAATGAACTACCAGAAAGTAATATTGAGTACTTACAAACAAATAATAATTTTGTATCCAGCAAACCTATTATGAAAGATCTAACATTTAAAAGAGGGCAAATAGTTGAGCATTCTTTATTTGGGAGAGGTAAAATTTTTGATGTTGAAGGGATAGGTGGAGAATCAAAAGTGTCAGTAGTATTTAATGGTAATGTAAAAAAGAAATTAATTGCAAAATATGCTAATCTTAAGATAGTATATAACTAATAAGAGGGAAGTAAAATGTCAAAGAAAGATCAATATAAAGAAAAGTTTGTAGAAGCGCTTAAATATGAGAATTTAAAATTTACAAATCAAAGATTTGCTATTTTTGAAGATGTTTTATTTGGCAAGAAGCACAGAGAGTGTGAAGAAATTTTACAGTCTTTAACAAAAAAAGATATTAATGTTTCAAGGGCTACTGTCTACAGAACCCTTGATATTTTAGTTAAATATGAATTAATCAGAAAAATGGATATTGGTGATGGAAGAATTAGATATGAAGGTAAAATTGATGATCCTCATCATGATCATATGATTTGTGTAGAATCAGGAAAAATCATTGAATTTGTAAGTGATGAAATTGAGCAGATTCAAGATAAAATTGCAAAAGAGCATGGATATGAAATTATAAAACATATTCATCAACTTTTTGTAAAACCAATTAAAAAATGATTAAAATTCAAACCATTAATGAATTTTCTTTAGGCCAAGACATTTATGGGTTTTACCAATCCATATTTAAAGAAAAAAAACTCACAAAAAATGGTGATTATTTTATCGATGTTCAATTAAGAGATAAAACTGGTCAGATAAATGGAAAGATATGGAAGTTTTGTGATTTTTATGAAAATATGTTTGAAGAAGGAGACTTAGTTGCAGTTAAGGCTATTGTAAAAAGTTATAGAAAAAACTTTTTTTTAGAAATTTTAAACATTAATCAATTAGACCCTTCAAAATATATTAAATATGGTTTTGATGAAAAAAATATTTTACCATCTATATCAGCCTCATCTGATATTATATATAAAAATATTTTAAAAGAGATATCAAAACTTGATAAACCTTATAAAGATTTTTTACATCATATTTATACTCAATATGAAAATGAAATTAAAAATTATCCTGATCTATTAACATATTCAAATTATGGTCAAAAGGGTAGTTTGATTTTAAAAATTTATAATGCACTTAGAATTGCA
>CAZYFB010000120.1:0-3713 GCA_964646655.1 uncultured bacterium | reverse complement strand
CGTGAACCAAATCAGCTTGAAAAGCATGATCAGGATTGTCATTTTTATATGTTAAACGATTGGTATTCTGAAAACGAACACCTTGTTGATCTCTTACAACTGCCTCTGTTACTCCATTAACTAATGAGGAGGTATATCTACTATTGGTCAAATCAATTTTTTCGATACCAGCAGAAACATTCAAAGTAATGTTATCAGTTATATTGTAGTTGGCGTATATGCTTGAAATCAATTGGTCTGAAATATTTTCTACTTTGTTATTTTCAGGCCCTAAAAGCGGCATAGGAGATCCGTTACCAACTCCTGAAACGAGTGGGGCAGAATTATAATCCCCATTAATGTTACGTGGAGGTGTATTCATATCCCAGGCAATACCAGTTGCGAGATTGGCCCTTGCACCATTATTTTCTGAACGGCTTACAAAATTATTTATTCCTATTTTAAGTTTGTCACTCAATTGTGCATTAATATTAGCTCTCAGGTTCAATCGACTGTAATCTTGATTGACTACTGTGGCATCTGCTTTGTAACTATTGGCAGAAATATAGTAATCTACATCATCTGATCCACCACTAGCAGATACAACCACATTTGAGAAGGGAGCGGTTCTGAAGAAATATTCTTGCCAATCAGCACCACCTCCAGCGCTCAATTCAGCAATTCTCGCCTGAGAGATGGTTTGAACACCGTCTCTTAAATTAACACCCTCAGCAAATTGAGCTGGTGTCATAACAGGAATTTTTTGGACAACTTCTGAAGATCCGAAAAAAGAATCTATCTGTATTTTGGCTTTGCCTTTTTTACCAGATTTTGTAGTAATAAGGACAACACCATTGGCACCCCTATTTCCGTAAATAGCTGTTGCAGATGCATCTTTTAACACTTCCATTGAGCTGATGTCGCTGGCGTTAATGTTATTGATGTTACCCACTACAAGACCATCTACTACATACAGCGGATTGTTATTTCCTGTAATTGAGTTCGCCCCTCGAATTCTGATCTTATACCCTGCTCCTGGTGCACCACTGGTTTGCGTCACCGCAACCCCGGCAGCTCTGGCTTGTAAGGCTTGATCAACTCTAATGAGTGGTTGGTTTTCAAAGTCTTCCGAACCGATGGAGGAAATTGATCCTGTTAAGTCACTCTTTTTGACTTGAGAACCATAACCTGTGATAACAACTTCATCTAAAGCGGAAACGGATTCCTCAAGGGAAATACTTAAGTTAGTTTGTCCTGAAACTGCAATACTTTGGGCTTGGTAACCGATGTAACTAATCTTCAATGTGCCGTCAGAGGGAACACTGATTGTAAAGTTACCGTCAAAATCTGAGACAGTTCCATTTTGATCGTTGCTACTGTCCAAAATGGTTACCCCCGGAATGGGTTGACCATCTTGATCAACAACTGTTCCTGAAATACTGGTCTGAGCAAAAAACGTGTTCGCACACATAAAAGAGACAGTAAGCAGGAAAAATCTGATTTTTAATTGTTTCATAATTGTTTTGTTTTTTTTCGTTCCAGAATTTAACAATTTTTTAATTAATTTTCAAATTAAAAGTATATTTATTACCTTTTGAAAAATTAAGGTTGCTTAATGTAAATATGCAATAACTGGAGAAAATATTCATGTAAATTTTTAATATCGGACTTCTATTTTAGAATTCCATACAATATTTAGATTTAATCTCGTCATATACGTAATAAATTAATCTCTGCATTTGGAAAACAAAATTAATAAGCTAGTCAACCAAATTAATACCGATAACATTACCGATAATCGTAAGTATTTGCTCAGACCTCTGTGTGATTATGTAAGATTAAATTTAAAGGAAAAGGTAAGTGTGAATCTAAACTTTATTTGTACGCATAATTCACGCAGAAGTCAGCTCTCACAATTGTGGGCAAAAGTTATTTCGAATTTCTATGAGCAAGATATTAATACTTTCTCAGGGGGAATTGAAATTACCGCTTGTAACGAACGAATAATTACTTCTTTAAAGAAGATAGGGTTTTCCATCACAAATTCAGGAGGCGAGAACCCGCATTACCAGGTAAAATACGACCAAAAAAGACCTCCCATTGTTTTATTTTCTAAAATTTATGATGACACTACCAATCCAATTAAAAATTTTGCTGCAGTAATTACTTGTAACAAAGCAGATGAAAACTGTCCTCTTATTCCTGGAGCTGATAAAAGAATCTCAATTCCCTATGATGACCCTAAAGCATTTGATGACACAGTCGATGAAGCTAAAATGTATTACAAAAGGTCGATTCAAATTGCCACGGAGATGAAATATGTATTTACTACAATTTTGTCATAGTCAACTGGAGTTGTTCTACTTCACTTGAGCCATAGTACATTTTTCCAATTAATGATACTAGCTCGTTTGTTAGCTCCTCTGAAGAAATATTTTGGGATAAATAAAACAATGACCCATCCATAGACTCTAAAGCGTTCTTTTTTTGGCTTAAGAAAATAGCAGTATGCAGTCTATCCCTAATTACATAATCCAATGTCATTTCAGTTCCTTTATACTTTTCAGTAAAAGTTTCTATCTTATCTATAGTCGTAAAAAGTATTCTTTTATTGGTTTCAAAACTTAAATCTGTTCTCAGCCTTAATGCATCAAAAAAATTATCTTGAGATTCAATTTCCTCTTTAAGTAAAATACTTTGGTTACCTTCATTATTACCATTTTCCTGTGCACAGGATAGAATACTCGTTATTGAAACGAGGAAAATATAAAATAATAAATAATTTTTTTTTAACCCTGTAAAAATCATTTTTAGCTATAGTTTTCGCAACCAAATATTCCTGAAGGAAACAGGATTATTGTGTTCTTGCAGGTATAGTTTTTTTGGGGTTTTAATGTTTCTAAGTCTGGGTTTACCAATATTCTCTGTAGTCCCCTCAATTTCGAAATTATTTTGTACCAAAATACCATTGTGAAAAACGATAAAGGAACCCTTTTTCAATCGCTTACCTTGGTTATCATATACTGGTTCATTGAAGATTATATCATAGGTCTGCCACTCACCAGGAGGTCTTGAGGCATTTACCAAAGGGATGGATTGTTTGTATACGGAGGCCGCTTGTCCATTAGAGTAGGTAACATTGTCATAACTATCTAAAACCTGTATCTCATATACTTTCTGAAAATAAATACCACTATTCCCTCTATCTTGACCTTCTCCCTCAATTTCTGCAGGGGTTTTCCACTCAATATGGAGTTGAACCGATCCAAACTCTTGTTTTGTTTCGATACCTGAACCCTTTTTTACTGTCATAGATCCATCATCATTAAGAATCCATTCGGCCTTTCCGCCTGAGGCGGCACTCGACCATTGTGAAAGATCTTTTCCGTCAAAAAGTACAATAGCATCACTAGGGGGAGAATTTGAATTTCCGGGGGTTACTATTTCAGGAACGGGTTCCCAAACCTGAGTCATTTCTGGTTCCATTAACTCTTGGGAGATTAAAGGGATACAGATAAGTATGTACAAAAAGTATTTCATGATGTTTTTAAGGATAAGTAATAATTAAATTGATGGGAAAGTATTTGACTTTTCCATTAATTAAGTTAAAAGTTTTATGCTACTTTATCTTGACGTAATTCCACCACCAATCTAACTCCGAAAAGTAGGATTAAAATTGCAGGGAGTATCGCCAATCTGAGTAGGGTGTCCGAACCAGAGGCATCCATATCCAT
>CAZYFB010000119.1:0-3731 GCA_964646655.1 uncultured bacterium | reverse complement strand
AACTTTTTTTTCCTTTCTATTTGTAGCTAAAAATATTTTTTTTAACAACGCAGGCAGCACATGGCTATTTTGAGAATCATAATTATCACCCGTCCCATACAGGTTAGTTGGCATTAATGAAAAAAAATTAATATTATGTGACTTACCATACTGCCTGTTATAGCTTTCGCACATTTTTAAGCCTGCTATTTTTGCTATCGAGTATGGTTCATTTGTTTTTTCCAAAAAACCTGTAAGCAGCTCCTCTTCGGTGATAGGTTGATTCGCAAATTTTGGATATATGCAACTAGATCCTAAAAAAATAATTTTCTTTATACCTGCCTCAAAACTTCCATTAATTAAGTTTGATTGAATTAATAAATTCTCAAAAATAAAGTCCGCTGGATAATTACTATTAGCTAATATTCCTCCTACTTTTGCTGCTGCAATGTAAACATGATCGATGTTTCCATCTTGGAGAAATTTTTTTGTTTTATCTTGATCTAAAAGATTAAGTTCAAATCTAGACTTCAGCAAAGGAGAAAAATTATTTTCAAAAAGCACTTTTCTTAAAATCGAAGAACCAACCATTCCTTTATGTCCAGCTATGTAAACGTTTTTTTTCACATTTCCAACAATTCTTTAGTTAATTTATTTTCTTTTAACATTTTCTTGGTACCCAGGGCCGGACTTGAACCGGCACGAAGTTGCCTTCGAGGGATTTTAAGTCCCTTGTGTCTACCAATTCCACCACCTGGGCTAATTAATCTGCTCCTTTAAATATTTTTTTAGTTTTTTATCTTTACTAGCAATGGCTATGTTAGCACCTAGAAAGCCTATTTTAGAACCGCAGTCATATATGTCAGAGCTAGAATGATATGCTTCAATATCGATTAAATTTTTTTTAACCAAGCTATCTATAGCTTCTGTTAATTGAATCTCTCCATCTCTTCCTGGTTTAGTTTTTTTAATAGCTTCCATCGTTGAAAAAGGAAGAATATATCTTCCTACAATTCTATAATTTGACGGGCTTTCTGCTAGTTTTGGTTTTTCAACAAGCCCAAAAATTTTTTTCGATTTTTTTATTTTTAAAAATTTATTTTTTAAATCAACGACTCCATATTTAGTGATGTCTTTCTTAGAAACCTTTTCAACTAAAATTTGTCCAACCATAGAAGAATTAAAATTCTCCATCATTTGAAGAAAATCGTTTGACTGATCATTTTGAACTAAAAATTCATCTGGTAATAAAACCGCAAAAGGCTCATTGTTTAGTAAGTGTTCTGCGCACAAGACGGCATGCCCCAACCCAAGCGCTTTCTCTTGTCTTATCGAAGTGATTTTTATATTCTTAGGAATTAGGTTTTTTACCGATTTAAGGATCTTTCTTTTGCCAGAAACTTCCAGATGATGCTCTAGCTCATAGTTATTATCAAAATGATTTTCAATAGCTTCCTTTCCGCTTCGAGTTATTAAAATAATCTCTTTGATACCTCCATTTATAGCTTCTTCTACAACGTGCTGAATCAAAGGTTTATCATAAATAGGTAAAAGCTCTTTAGGAATAGCCTTAGTGGCAGGCAACATTCTCGTGCCTAATCCAGCAACCGGAATCAAGGCTTTTGAAACAAAATTTTTAAACATTTCTCTCTAATTTTTGGAGGCTGAGGTCGGAATCGAACCGGCGTAGACGGATTTGCAGTCCGCTGCATGACCACTCTGCCACTCAGCCAAATATTAAATCTTTTCTCTATTATACTTATAAAATTCCCACGAACTCTTACACATATCTCCAACTGATAACTTAGTGCTCCAATTCAATTTCTTTTTAATTTTTTTTGCACTTGAGAAATAAATAGGCAAATCACCTTGTCTCTTCTCTACGTATTCAAATGATATCTTTACATTATTTATTCTTTCAAAGGTTTTTATAAGTTCTAATACACTAAGACCTTGTCCAGTCCCTATATCGAATATTTCATAAACACTTTTATTTTTTTTTAAAAGGAAGTTTAAGGTAAGGACGTGTCCATTTACTAGGTCTTCTACATGAATAAAATCTCTTACAGCTGTTCCATCCGGAGTTAAGTGGTCAGACCCGAAAATTTTTAACTTATTTTTATTATCTATTGCCTTTAAAATATTTGGCATTAAATTCTCAGCTGATCCTTTTGGATCGTCCCCGATTAAACCTGAACAATGAGAGCCAATAGGATTGAAATACCTTAAAATACCAATTTTCCATTCTTTATCTTTTTTAAACATTTTTTCTAAAAGTTGCTCTGCTTTAAATTTGGTTACCCCATAATAATTTTGAGGCTCTATTATATGATTCTCATCATAAGGCAAATATAGTGGGTCGCCATAAACACACGCGCTACTGCTAAAAACGAATAACTTGGGCCCATTTTTTACTTTTTCAAAACAATCTAATAATGTCTGAGTCCCATTGACGTTAACATCATAGTATTCTGATTTTTCAATTTCTGACTTTCTTACTGACTTTAAACCTGCAAAATGCATAATTGCAGATATTTTCTTATCTTTAATTATTTTATTAACTATATTTTTGTCTCTTATATCGCCTTCAAAAAAATTTACATGTTGATTTGAAAGTTTTTCTATTTTATTTAATTTTTTTTTATAACTATTTGAAAGATTATCTAAAATTGTTACTTTATATCTATTTTTGATCAACTCTACGACAGTGTGGCTCCCTATATAGCCTAATCCACCTGTAACTAAAATATTCATATATTTAGCCTTTAGCCAATTTCATAATTTTTTCACCTAAAGCTAAGGATGAAGTTAAACCGGGTGAAATGTAGCCTATTATGTTTATAGCAATCTTATTTATTTTATCTATTTTTTCTAACCCAAAATCTTTTGCGCCTCTCTCTTTTGCTCTTATTCCCGAGTAATTGGGAGATAAATTACTTTCTTTTATTGAAGGCCAATATTTTTTTATTGATTCAACGAAGTCCATTTTATTTTTTTCTTCAACTTTATAATTTAAGTTTTTTGTTTCTACTGCAGAAGGGCCAAACTTAATTCCGTTTCCAAGGTCAATAGTTGCATGAAGACCTAAACTAAGTTTTCCGGGCACTGGATAAATTAAGTGATTTATTTTTTCTTTGCCAGAATAATTGTAATATTCGCCTTTGATGTACTGTATGTCTATTTCTCTTGATTTATCAATGAGTTTAGCAATTTTGGAGGAGTGTATACCTGCGGCATTAATTAAAAATCTGGTTTGTAAAATATAAATTAGATCATTATTCAAATCTTTAATTCTAACTTCAAAGAAATCATTCATTTCTTCAATCTCTAAGCACTCATTCCCCAAGAGAACTAATCCTCCCGCATCACAAAAATCTTTTTCCAAGGCTTTGAAATATTCATGACTATCGAAAATTCCGGAAGAAGGAGAAAAAATAGAATTCTTTACATTTAAAAAAGGATAAATCTTTTTTAGATTTGGTTCGTATACTAAGTCTTCCAGTCCACAATCAAATGCATTCAATCTTATCTCTTCAAGCTTTTCACACTCGTCTTCATTTGTAGCAACAATGTATTTTCCACAATTATTAAAATTAATATTTTTTTCAGCTAAATATTTATAAAGCATTTTTTTTCCTTTCAAACAGAGTTCGGATTTTAAAGAATCTTTTTTGTAATAAATCCCTGCATGAATGACCTCAGAATTTCTACTCGAAGTTTCCATCCCAAGGTAATTGTTTCTCTCCATTAAA
>CAZYFB010000118.1:0-3737 GCA_964646655.1 uncultured bacterium | reverse complement strand
TTATAGATACTTTTTGATCGTGAAGTGAGCTAGAGATTCTTTTATCTTTTTCATCAATTAAATTTAAAATACTTTTCCAATAATTATTAAATTGTTCTTTAATTTCGTCTAATTCAATATTTTTAGATTCAACTGTTTTAATTTCATCTAATTCAATATTTTTAGGCTCAACTGTTTTAATTTTATCTTTTGAATTTAAATCTTCTGCTTTAAGTGTTGAATCATTAATTTGTTTAACGTGCTTATTTTGATTTATTTTACTTTTATCTTCAAATGTTTGATTATCAAGTTTTAATAATAAATCTGATATTTGAATTGAATTTTCCATTAGGCTTAACTTTATAAATAGAGCTTCTAGCGCAATATCAGGTTGCAATAAATTTCTAGAAGTAATTTCAAACTTTTGAATTTCTTCTATAATTCTCATAAAATCAATAGAATTAATTATGTTTTTTTTAGAATTAAACCAATTTTCGACTGACTCACTTAAAAATTCCTCTTTGCTATATCCTGAAATAAACAGCAATCCATTAGATAAAAAGGTATTAAAACCTCCTACAAAATTTTCTATTGAATATCCAGAATCAGTAATTTCTTTAACTTTCAAAATTAATGAGTTCTGATCTGATTGAATAATTAAATCTAGTAAATTGATATATATTTCATCCTCAATTATACCTAAAGATTCCTTAACAATATCATATGAAACAAGATCTCTAGAGTAAGATATAATTCTATCTAAAATACTTAATGCGTCTCTTACGCTTCCATCTGATTTTTTGGCAATCATATTAAGCGCTAATTCTTCAAAATTAATATTTTCTTTTTCTAATATTTTTGAAATATGTCTTGTTATATTTTTATTAGTTATTTTTTTAAAATCAAAACGTAAAGTTCTCGATAAAATAGTTTCTGGTATTTTATGAGAATCTGTTGTTGCAAGAATAAATACAACATTATTAGGAGGCTCTTCAAGCGTTTTAAGTAATGCATTAAACGCCTCTTTAGTTAGCATATGAACTTCATCAATAATATAAATCTTATACTTACCAGAAATTGGTGGATATTTAACCGTTTCTTTAATTTCTCTTATTTCATCTATGCCTCTATTAGAAGCACCATCAAGCTCTATAACATCTAAACTTCTAGATGCTGCTATATCCATACAATTTTGACATTTACCACAAGGTTGTCCACCTTGCAAATCTAAACAATTAAGGGTTTTAGCTAAAACTCGAGCAGTTGTAGTTTTTCCAACACCCCTCAAACCTGAAAATAAATAACCATGAGCAAGCCTATTTGATGATATAGAATTTATTAATGTATCTACTATATGAGGCTGCCCAATGATTTCATTGAAATTTTGTGGACGATATTTTCTTGATAGTACTTTATAGTTCATTTTTTTTTACTGTGCACCGAAAGTTGAATTTTCTGTTAGAAATAAAATAATTAAAAATTAGCTCACAGACAGTGATTCTACGGCACATAATTGTTTAATCTACCGCTGCTTCCTTCCAGATCTGACGGAGTTCAACTAAAAACTATTGCGCAGAGCTATCTATTCAACACTAATTAAATAATCTTTTAAAACGCAGCAAAACCCGTCTTTCGGAATTCAATCCTGCATAAGCGGATTTCAGGTTACAGGGAACCGCTAACTCCCCACCTAGCACAGATTTAACTTTTTTTTGACTTTTCGTATTCACTTATATACTTAGGTTTAATAGCTTTTTCCTTGTTTTTACCTTTTGTTTTTGAAGGTTTATATGTAGAAAAAGTCTGCATAAATAAAGATTCAACCTCATCATTAAAAATTTGAATTGTTTTCTCTAATCTAGTTTGTAGCTCCTTATAAACTACTGGCCCATATTCTAATTCAATTTTTTCTAACTTATTATCAATTTTAGTTAATAAGTCTGATTTTTTATTATTTACCTTAGCACCTACTATTTTTCTCATAGGTCTATTGCCTAATGTTTTTTTTGAGACCAATCTTTTTTTAATAACCATAAATCTTTTCCTAACTAATTAAAATATTCACTCAATTACAAAATAATATACTTATATATTTTTCTACCATTCAATACAAAATTAATAAGTATAATTTAAACCTATATTAACATATGGAACTAAATCTATTTTTCCATCATAATTTATATCATAAAATGTATGTTTTAAATCACCAATTAATGATATGGAATTATATAACATCATATCTAAACTAAAACCATAAGCTAGATTTTCATCATAATCATATGATTCAGATGTTTTAAAAAAATTTTTAGTAAAGAAAATATCTAATTTTGTGGGGAAAAATATAATTTTATAAAAAGTTGAGCTCTTTAACATTAAAGTATTATAAAAAGAATTATCGAGATCACTAATATTTTTAAAATAAGAATACTGCAAGCTAATATTATTATCTTTATTGAATTTTATATCAATTTTAGTTGAAAAACCATAAGTTGGATAAGTATTTTCTGCCTGATTAATCATCCCATACATATCTTTAGGGATAAATAATGTTGAATCAGATGTTGAATACTGATCTAAGAGTTCTGCTTCATCAGTGTATAAAGCTTCATTTTCTAAAATATTATAATTTCTAAATCTAATATTTTCAAAATCATAAGTTGAGTTAAAATAATAAGGCGCATATATTGCTGAATTATAATTTGTAGCAAATTTAAATTCTAAATTATCGTTTTTATATGTAATTCCAGGAAATGCTATACCAAATATACCATTTCTTGATTTTTTGTCATTAGTAAATTGACTGTCATCAACTCTAATGTAGAATCTTTTTTCTGGATAATCAACTGCGCTTAATTCTCCAAAAAAATAAATTTTGTCAAATCCACTATCATGAATTGGGTAGGAAAAATCAATTTGAAATGCATCAACTTTTCTTTTCAAATCTAAATCATTAAACTTTGAAAATTGGTTTAAATCTGTAATATGCCCAAATCCAAATTTCAATGGAAAATCATTTGAAAATAAAAATGAAAACTTATTGGCTACAATACCTCCATTATCACCTAAATCTCTTAAGTTGGAAATAAATAAATCGTATTTAACTGATTTATTTGAATTAGTTAAATTAAAAATAAGACCAAGCTTTCTAATTGTAGGATAAATATATGTATTATTGTAATCACTTACTAAATAACCGTGACCAAGTGAAAAATTTTGTATTTCACCAAGAAATAAATTAACCTTATCATCTAATAATCTTAATTTGAAGTATTCTATTCTTTCTAATAGATCAAAAGAATCATTAATATTTTCATAAGAAGATGAATCAGATAAAAAAGTATAATCTAGGTTAATTTTAAATTTTAAATTTTTTAAACCAATTTTTGGTGATAAATTAATTCTAATATCATCACTGTTCTCTAAATATCCCATTTGAAAATCCACAAAAAATTTTCTGCGCTTATCTAAGTACTCAATTTCAAATTTACTTGGATCAACATCATAATCAGGAATAAGATTAGCTTTATGATTAACTTTTAATAAACTAAAAGAAACTGAATCAATATTTTGAGCAAAAATTGAGTTAAATATAACAATTAATAATATTTTAAAAATTTTCTTCATAAAATTGTGCGGAGAGGGCGGGATTCGAACCCGCGATGGACTATTAATCCATACACGCGTTCCAGGCGTGCACCTTAAGCCACTCGGACACCTCTCCAATAAGTCTAATAATAGGCTAATATAGTAAATTATCG
>CAZYFB010000117.1:0-3756 GCA_964646655.1 uncultured bacterium | reverse complement strand
AATGCTAGTTTATATGGTGCAAATCTTAAGGGCTCTAATCTATTCAAAGCTAATTTTAAAAATGCTAATCTTAATGATTCAAATTTAGAAAATTGCAATTTGTTAGGAATAAATTTTGAAAATACAAAATTAAGAAATGTAAACTGGGGTCAAAATTATAAAGTAATAAATGAAATTGAAGCTGAAATTGCATACAAAGATAAAGACTACAAATTAGCAAAAGAAAAATATAAGGAAGCTGAAGATATTTATAGAGCTATAAAAATTAGTATGCAATCTCAAACTCTTGGCGAAGAAACCGGACAATTTTTTATTAGAGAGATGATTGCAAAAAGAAAGCAATTCGATAAATTTTCTGGTTTGAGAATAGGATCAAAAATTATTGAATTAACAACAGGATATGGAGAAAAGTTAGGAAATATAGCATTTACTATTTTAGGAATAATAATCTCATGCATGTTTCTTTATGGTATTGAAGGAGTTAGCTATCAAGATAAAACTCTAGGTTTTTTTAGCAATGACTTTTCTCTTATAAGTACAATTGGAAACTTATTTTACTTTAGTGTTGTTGTGTATTCTACAGTTGGTTTTGGTGAAATGGTCCCTATTGGCCCAATAGGTAAAAGTGTAATGATATTTGAAGGTATTATTGGTGGATTAGTTTTAGCAATATTAATTATTGCTCTTTACAAAAAATCAATGGATAGATAATAATTTTAATTAAAATAAATTTCTTATATCATTAAGTAGAATTAACATTGTTAATCCAAGCAGAAAAAATACTGCTATTGACTGTATTGTCATTTTAATATTAATTGGTATCTTTCTTCTTGATACACCCTCAATGATTGTCATGAAAGCATGCCCTCCATCTAAACCTGGTATAGGTAAAATATTCATAAACCCTAAAATTGTACTAATAGTAGCCATAAAGCCAAGAAAATAAGGCAAACCATATCTTGCTGCTTTTCCTGCCTCTTGTGTAATCTTTACTGGCCCTCCTAAACCATCAAAACCCATAGTTCCATTAATAATTTGATTAAACCCCCAAAATTGAAGAGATAAATCTTCAACTGGTTTTAAAAAAGATGATTTAAGAGCTTGGGAAAAACTTAAATTAGTAAAAATAATATTTTCTGTAATTATTTTCATTTTATCAATTGATGGTTTTATACCAATTTTACCATCAATTGGTGTTATACTTAATGAATTAATTTCATTTTCAAATTCATAAACTAAATTAATTGTTTCATATTTTGAATTGCTTAAAAAATCAGTTACATCATCCCAAGAATTAATGATAACATCATTTATTTTCATAATCAATGAATTTGGTGGTAAACCTGCAATTGAAGCAGGAGACCCTTCTAATACTTCATCAACATAAGGAAGTAAATAAGCTTGCGGTAATGGCTCTACCCCAATATCAATAAACGCCATTTTTCTTATAGAATCTTTTACATATTCTATTGCATTTAACTTTTTCATTTGATGAAAAAAGGGGTAGTAAAAATCTACTTCTAATAATCTAGGTCTAACATCCACCTCATATTTTTTATTTGTATTTAAATCAATGTAACCAATTTTAACTTTATCTAAATCTTTACCATTAATTACATTTTCAATATTAGAAAGATTCAAATTTTTCATTAATTCAGACCAAGAGTTAATCAAATTATTATTTAAACTTATTATTTTAGAATTTGGTTCTAAAATATTATATGATGGGCCATTTGTATCAACTTTATATATTAATGGTAGCTGGTCTTGTTTCCCATAAAAAGAAAATATAAAAAATGAAATTACAATTGCTAATATAAAATTCATTATTACACCTGCAGATAATATCCATAATTTTTCAAAAGTGTTTTTGCTTTCAAATGCTGTTGGGTCTACTAGTTTTTCATAATCTGGATTATCTAAACTCTCATCAACCATTCCATGTATTTTGCAATATCCTCCAAATGGAAATAAACCTAAACCATATTCAGTTCCTTTACTATCTTTAAATAATTTTAAACCCAAACCAAAAAAATCAAACCCTACATAAAATCTATCAACTTTTACTCCTACTGATCTTGCAGCAAGAAAATGTCCAAGTTCATGAATGAAAACAACACCACCAAATATCGATATAAATGCAAAAAAAGTATACATACTAATTATTATTTAATTTCCTTAAAATTATATTTTTTGTTGAATCTATGATACTAAAAATTGAATCAATATCATCGATTTTACAAGCGTTATGTGATTGAAGAGCGTCTTCAATAAAAATTGGTATATCAATAAATTTTATTTTATCATTCAGAAATGCATTAACACAAATATCATTAACAACATTTAAGACTAAAGGATAAGAGTCTCCTAATTTAATTGCATCATATGCTAATTTTATACATCTAAATTTTTCTATATCAGGTTTTTGAAAAGTTAAATTTGGGTATTCTAAGAAATCAAATTTTGGCATTATACTTTTTGTTCGCTTAGGGTAATTCATTGCATAATGTATGGGTATTGTCATACTTGGTTCACCTAATTGAGCTTTAATTGATCCATCAATAAACTCTACCATTGAATGAATAATTGATTGTGGATGAACAATTATTTCAATATTGTTAATTGGTATATTAAATAACCAAAATGCTTCAATTACTTCAAGACCTTTATTCATCATTGTAGCAGAATCAATAGTTATTTTTGAACCCATACTCCAATTTGGATGCTTTAATGCATCTTTTTTCGTAATTTGACTAAATTTAGAAACATCTAGTTCTCTAAATGGTCCACCTGAACCAGTTAAAATTATATTTTTAATATAGTTAGCTTTCTCACCTTCTAAACATTGCCAAATTGCAGAATGTTCACTATCAACAGGAAACAATTTAGATTTATTTAATTTAATTCTATCATTAATTAAATTACCTGCCACTACTAAACTTTCTTTATTTGCAAGAGCAATATCTATACCATTGTCAGCAGCTATAAATGTATGAATCATTCCAGAGTAACCCACTAGTGCATTTAACATTAAATCTATATTTTTAATTTTTGAAATTTCTTTTAAACCTGTTTGACCAAATAAAATTTCTATATTAAATGATGACAATTGATCTCTTAAATAATCCTTCTTAGATTCGTCAACTAAACAAATATATTGCGGTTTAAATTCTTTAGATTGATTAATTAACAAATCTACATTAGAAAAAGCAGATAAATAAACACAAGAAATATTTTTATCATTCCTTATAATCTCAAGTGCTTGTGTACCTATCGATCCAGTTGAGCCATGTATGCCAATTTTTTTCATAATGAGTACTGCAAACCTAAACTATAATTAAAATTTTTTTTAAATGAAATATTTTTAAATCCAAAAATTAAATAAATTTTTTCTTTAATTTTTTTATCTATTTTAAAATTTAAAGATGAATATGAAAGTTGGTCTGAATATGAAAATGATATGCCAAGATATATATCTAAAAAATTATTTAAATTAACTTTTTTATCAATGAAATAATTGTTCCATTTAACGGTATTAAATACTTTATGAAATTTTAAAGTGTTAATTTTAACTCCATAATTAATCATATTTTTTGTTAGAATATTTATTCCAAAATTATAAAATAAAATATTATCAAAAGATGATTCATTTTTTGAATTTTCTATGAAATTTGTACTAATAATTAAATTTTCAGAAGGACTCCAACTAAGATTATAGTTAAAAAAATATTGGTCAGATAAAAAAGAACCTACTGA
>CAZYFB010000116.1:0-3758 GCA_964646655.1 uncultured bacterium | reverse complement strand
AACTTACTTAAGTAGCATTATTTTTTGTGTGGCTACTTGTCCATTACTTTCTGCTTTGATCATATAAACACCACTTGAAAGATGCTGTGCATCCCAAGTTAAGCTATATGTATCTGCATCTACCATACCATCTATTAATGTACCTACAACTTGTCCCATTAGATTGTATACTTTAACCGAAGCATATCCAGCCTCAGAAACAGAAAAATCTATGTTAGTTGTTGGGTTAAATGGGTTTGGATAAGCAGCGCTTAAATTAAACTCTGATACATGCTTAACTACCTCAATAAACTCATGTGAGTTTACTGCTAGTACTTCATCAATTTCAAAAGCATCTTCTGTAGTAAAGATGTGATCAGTCTCAGGAGCAACAACAATAAGTTTTGTGGTTGATCCATTTGTTTTATATTCAGCTACCAGAGCATCATCTGTTAACTCTAACTCAAAACCTAAGTCATGAGAAAGCGTTAACTCAACTGCTCCTAAATATCCATCAGATGTCATATCAACACCAGAAGCTGTCTCATACATAATAGCTGATGTTGCATCTGAAGTACGGCCACCAAGAATAGATGAAACAAGACCTACAACATCAAGAATGTTTACAACACCATCTTGATTAAAATCTGCAGCAACTAAACCACATTCATCTAATTGGCCACCTAAAATAAAATTAACTAATCCTACAACATCAAGAATATTTGTAATTCCATCTCCACTTACATCACCTGAAATTGTGTCACCGCAAACATCATCACCTGGACAATTATCGCCACAATCAAGAACTACTCTTAATCCTAAGTTACCATCATCAACAGATAACCAGTCAAGAGCATTACTTTGTGCATAAATAGAGTTTCCAGAAACAGAATCAGTATCCATACCCCAATCTTGAGTAGAACTAAAGTTTTTAGTTCCAAACCAGAAATCACCTGAAACTATTATACCTTGATCTGAAACATCTCTTTCATTCCATCCTGTGGAATTTCCTGATACTTGAACAGCACTGTATATTTCTTGTCCTGGAAGACCATTATCATCTTCCCAAACCTTAAGGTAGAAAGCACCACCAGGAGCCATTTGATACCATTTAACTCTTTTAAGTTGCTCTCCCTCTTCTATAGCAGAATATTTTACAGCAATGTAGGTATTTGAACCACCTGAATTAAAACCTGCTTCAAATGAACCATCATCCCATGCTTCTTCATGAACTGAATCAGACTCAGGCCTTACATCTACAATATTAGAAAAACCTGATTCTTCTCCATCTGGATAAGTTGCTGTAACTGCATATGAATACAATACATCATTTTGTACATCAGTATCAGAATAAGATGCATCACTTGTTGATCCTACAGAAACTTCATCACGATAAACATTGTAGGTTACATTAGCACTTTCATAAGAAATATTTGCAGTAATTCCCCAAGCAGCACCACTTTGGAATTGCCATGGTGCAGTATCTCCATTATTTAACTTATAAGAAAAATAGCTATTATCATCACTTCCAGTACCATCATATGAACCAAAGTAATAGTGCGTAAAAGAATATGAAATGATATAATTACCGCTCATAGACCATTCAGGAATATCAATTGTGTTCCATCCTGGCTCCATTGTAGAAGTATTTACAACAACACAATCATATAGTTTTTCGGTATCATATAGAGCGCCGAAAGTACCATATGCGCAAATTTCCATATCAAAATCTTGCACAGGCCATCCACCATAACCATATTCATCAGAACCAACAGTATCTAAATCTAATCTCCAAATATCTACTGAATGAACTGTTGATTCACCAGCAAATTCAAATGAAGTACCTGAAAAACCAGTTGCAGTGGAATCTACCATATAATAGCCACCATCAACTAAATCATTATGATACTGAAAATCTCCAGTTCCTGACATATTCATATCATCCCATGCTAAATCAACAACATTGCTACCAGCTTCAGCTGTTAAATTACTTGGAGCTGCATAATTTCCTGTAGATTCTTTATAAATTCTAAAATCATCAATAAAAACACCTGCTCCTGTTCCACCATCATCATTCTCATCGTATCGAGAAGTGAATTTAATTAAAACATTTTTACCTGCAAGATGAGAAATATCATGATATGTATTACCATTAAAAGCTAAACCTGGTATGTATTGCTCCCATTCACCACATGCGCCTGGTCTAGTATCTACACAATCAAAATAATCATAGAACATAGCTTCCCATACCTCACCAGAAGATGTCATTGAATTTGAATCTGGTGAACCATCACAATCATCTAAAAAAGAACCTACTGTAATATTATCAACTTGAAATCCTGTCATATCATCTTGATCTATAGTATTGTATGCTGGATCAGACCCAAATGCATATCTAATAATTACATCTTGGCCAGCCCATGCAGATAAATCAGCTGCAAAGTCTATCCAACCATTACTTGAGCCACCCCAACCAGCAGCTACTTGATTTAATGAGCCTCCTGTTTCATATGCAGGATCATTATATATCCAGCCGTATCCACATTCAAAATCATATGGATTATTTGGATCTTCTAAAAGCTCCCATGTATTACCACCATCAGCAGAAATTCTAACATTAGCTGAATCCCAGCCATCTGTACATGAACCAGCAATTGCGCCATCAGCACCTGCTTCATCTTCTATTTCAAATTTAATCTGAGAATATAGTTGATCTCCAGCATTAACTGAAATTGTAGGGGTATCTAAATATTGCATCCATTCATCTAAATATCCTCCATTGCTTCCAACTGACTCGTCAGAACACCAGTAAGAATCTCCTTCATTGTTTGCATCTTCCGGCACATTACTTGATGCATGCCAAGCTAATGCATTTAGATCCATAATAGATAATTGATAATAATCTTCTAGGAAACCATCACCATCACCATCTGTATCAGGAGTATCTCCTTTTACCCAGAAATCAAACTGCATCACTTCTCCATCACCAAGCAATGGTAATGTAACAACATCAGAAACTAAATTCCATGTTGACCCTAAAGTTGATGCATCATTTGGCGATACATAACTATGAGTTTCACTGTAGTAATCTGACTCAGTTAAAGTCCAGCCTTCGTCAGAATTCCATAAATCACCTTCAAAATCCCATTCAAAAAGAGTTATCTCTTCTCTAGAATTTCTTAGGGTATTTTCGTTTGTATTGTTTTCAACGTTAAGAATGTTGTAACTACTTGCTTTGACAGATATTGCCTTATCAGTTTCAAGATAAACCTGTCTAGCAGATAGTAAAGATACAACTAACATTGATATAAATATGATTTTCTTCATATCAAAACTCCTCCTCTTGAGTTGTATTATTTGTGTAATTGAGAGATTAAATGTATGCTAAATATGAAAAAAAATCAAGTCTTTAGTAATAAGCGAATTATTTTTTTTCTTTTTCTATTTTATCTAATACTTTATCAGCTTTTTCTTCTTCAGCAATTTTTCTCCATTGATTTCTAGACTCTAGTGCTCTTAAAACTCCAATGGAAGTCATTATAATGATAAATAAAATAGTTAAAACTGATAAGTATGGAGAGCTTGAAAAAACAGAAACAACTTCTTTTTTACCATCGTTAAGCCCTAAATGTCTTTGTGATGATAAAAACATAATTAGCAAAATTAGTATGAGCCAAAGAAATTTATAAATTTTATTGAAATTGTTCATAGTACCCTCCACAGGATTCGAACCTGTAACCCCTGGAGCCGAAATCCAGTGCTCTATCCAGTTGAGCCAG
>CAZYFB010000115.1:0-3775 GCA_964646655.1 uncultured bacterium | reverse complement strand
ATATGATTAATTTATTTTATAATGAATTAATAAAAGCACTATACAAAAGAAGAACATATATAAGTTTTATCTTGATTACACTTCTTATTCCTGCTGTAGTTTATGCTATCGATTATGGGGCCGTATCACTTGAAACTAAAATATATGGCCAAATGCAAGATTCTTTTATTTTTATAGGATCAATTATCAATGGCTACCTTTCATCATATTTAATTATTGCTATTTTAATTACTCATATGCCTTTTTTATCAACCATTATCCCATCAGAGATAATATCTGGAGAATATTCTAAAGGAACATTTAGAATATATCTGACAAGGAATATACTTAGAAGAGATGTTTTTATTTCTAAGGTATTAGTTGTTTTTTTATACACAACATTAATGATGTTTTACTTCTTTTTATTTAGCTTATTTATATCATATTTAATTTTAGGTAGTGGTGAATTGATAGTGTTTCATAAGGGTATATTGCTTCTTTCTGAAGATGATATAATTTGGAGATTCTTTTTAGGCTTTTTCTTTTCTAATCTTGTGATGATTACCGTTTCTTCTTTATGTTTGTTTTTCTCATCCTTTTCTAAAAATAGTGTAACTCCAATAATCTCTACTATTAGTATAGTATTTATAGGGTCTGCAATTTCATTTATTCCAATTGATATATTTGAATTAATTGACCCTTATTTATTTACAGGTTACATTGATATCTTTTTACTAGCATTTCATTATCCAATACCAACTGATATATTTTTTGATTGTTTTTTAGTTTGTTTCATTTGGACATCACTATTTATAACAGCTGCATACTTTAATTTTACAAATAGGGATATTTTAGAATGATTTTTATTAAACTATTTTTAATCATAATTTTTTCTGGGATCTATTTTTCATCAAATGAATCTATTGAAGAATATTACATCAGAAAAACAAACGAACAGTTTAATCTTATTAATGATTATAAAGTTGATATGATTATAAGATTAGAAATTCCAGCTTTTAGAATGCCAAAAAAGAAATATAAAGTTTTTTATAAAAAACCTAATAAGATTAAGGTTAAAGCAAAAGGATTTGGAATCCTACCTAAAACAGGTTTATTTACATCACCAAATGATAATTTTGATAATTTAAAAAATATAAAGATAACTGATTTTAAAGATCAGTTAAATGTTGATGATATTATTATTGTAGGTGATTTAATTGTTGATAGCTTAAAGCTAGAAATGCCAAATGAATATTCTAGAATTACTTTTGATCCAAAAGTAGAAGTAAAAATAGATACCTCAAAATGGGTTATCAAAAATGTAACCACAAAACTTGATACTTTAAAATTGTTTCAAATCAGTAACTACTACCAAGACTTTAATAATTATTATATGCCTAAGCAGTCAATAGTTAAATATTATATTAAAGATAAAAAATTATTTAACTGGTTAAACAAAGACGCTAGTAATATCATTGGACAGGATGCTTCCATGATGCCAAATAATTCTATTGTTGAAGGAACTATTACAGTTGATTACAAAGACTATATAATTAATAAAGGAATTAAAGATAAAATCTTTGATTAGTTATTATAAATGATTGTAACTAATTGTAATTATTGTTAATTAGTCTTTAATTAATTCTTAGTTTATTAATATAAAAAATTAGGAGATTACTGTGCAAAAATTTTTATTTAGTCTAACTTTTATTTTAGGTTCTTTCATCCAAGCTGAATGTAGCGACCTATCTTATAATGAGTGTATATATTGGGGTAGTTACTGCGAATGGAATGAAGATTCAGGACAATGTCAAGAAATTGGTGGCGGAGGCGGAGGCGGTGAAGCTGATGGACCTTATGATTATCAAATAATCACAGAATCTGATGGTTTAAGAAATGGTCCATTGTATATAGATGGTAGACTTTATTATCCAATTGATGCAGAGCCTCCTTTTAAATCAATAATTTTTACTCCTGGTTTTGGTGGTGAAAGTACTTCAATGGCAGACTGGGGTGAATATTTTGCTTCCCATGGTTTTACTGCAATGATTATTGGACCAAATGACCCAATAAATGAGTGGCATATTGGAAGAGCAGAAGGATTGATTGATGCGATAACTACAATCAAAGAAGAAAATGAAAGATTGGCTTCTCCTTTATATGGAATGATTGATCCAAATAGCTTTATTGTTGCTGGATATTCTATGGGTGGTGGAGCTTCTCAAATTGCTTTAACTCTAGACCATCCAAATGTTAGTTCTATTAAGGCAGGTATTGCTTTGAATCCAACTATTATTTTAGAGGATTGTGACTTATGTCCTATAGATGGTGGTTATTGTATATGTCTTGTACCTGAAATGTTAGATCATGATATTCCAACGTTTATTGTAGCAGGTCAATTTGAAGTAAATGAACTTCCTGATTATGATGGTTTACTTGGTCAAGATATTTATGATAATACACCTGAGACTACAACTAAAATGTTATTTGAGGTATCTGGTGGTGGTCATGGCTCATCTTATGATTCAGAATCAAGAGAAAAAGCTTTACAATGGTCTCAGTATCATTTACTAAATGATAATGATATATGTGAAACATTAATTGAAACACCAAATAGTGCATCTGAATTTTTAACTACACTAACTTGCAACCAAGAATTGCCAGGTGATATCAATGGTGACACTGCTGTAAATGTACAAGATGTAATTTTAACAGTTAACTTTATATTACAAAATCAATATGACAGCTCTGCTGATTTAAATGAAGATGGTGGTGTAAATGTTCAGGATGTTATTTTAATTATGAACATCATTTTAGAAGGTTAAACTGATTTATAATAATTGATTTAGTTTTATTAATTCAAAGCCCTACATTTATTTGTAGGGCTTTTTTATTATTTAAATTTTTGCATAATTACTACTAATAATTTAAATTTAAATATGAAATATGTATCTAAAATAATCTTTGCAATTATTTCTATTACTTATGTTTTTGGTCATGGTGTATCTGAGTCAACAGCAAATGCAATGTCCAGTGCTGATTTAATGGATTTTGTATATTTTGGAGCTGAACATATGGTCACCGGTTATGATCATATTTTATTTTTAATTGGTGTATTATTTTTCTTATCAAATTATTTTGATATATTAAAATTTATTACTGCCTTTACAATTGCACATTGTCTAACCCTTATCTTTGCAACTTATTTTCAAATTACTGCAAATGCATATTTAATTGATGCTGTAATTGCGTTTAGTGTGATTTATAAGGGTTTTGAAAATTTAGATGGATTTAAAAAAATATTTTCTACCACCGCTCCCAATCTATTATCAATGGTATTTATATTTGGTCTTATTCACGGGTTTGGCCTGTCTACAAAACTTCAAGAAGTTGCCCTGGCATCAAATATTAATTTAACTATTTCACAGATTTTATCATTTAACGTTGGTGTAGAGTTTGGACAAATCATTGTTTTAGTTATCATGTACCCAATCCTTAAAATGTTAAGAGGCGATTATTTTAATTTAATTTCTAAAATATCTAATTGGTCGCTTATCATACTTGGAATTTTACTACTTGTAATGCAGCTAAATGGATTTTTTTATGATGTCTTACATGAAGATCATCCTCCTGAAACTCATCATCATAATCACCATCATCATTAATTGATTTCTTTTTATCCTTTTTATAATTATGTGCTGAAAATCACATAATAATGAAAAATTTATTTTTAGATTAACAGGATTTAAATTTTCTAACAAAAAAAATTAATTAGTCTTTGACTTTATGGTATACA
>CAZYFB010000114.1:0-3834 GCA_964646655.1 uncultured bacterium | reverse complement strand
TATAGAAGATTGTATTAAAAATCAATATATTAAAAAAGATGAAGATCCATTAACAAAGGCTGCAAATCAGTTAAAAAAAGATAAAATCGAAATATTGCATACCATTGGAGGTGACGATACAAATACCACTGCTGGAGACTTGGTTAAATATTTAAATGAAAATAATTATAATTTAACAGTGGTAGGGCTACCAAAAACAGTAGACAATGATGTATATCCAATTGATCAAACCCTAGGTGCATATACTGCAGCAGAACAAGGCTCATTATTTTTTAATAATATTGTCAATGAAAATACTACCAGTTCTCGTCAATTAATTATTCATGAAGTAATGGGAAGAAATTGTGGCTGGCTAACTGCAGCAACCGCTTATGAATATAGAAAATTATTATCAAATAAAACCTTCATTCCTGAAATACAGCTTGATAAAAAAAAGTGGGATATACACGCAATTTATTTGCCTGAACAAAACTTTGATTTCAAAAAGGAATGTTTAAGATTAAATAAAATAATGAATGAAATTGATTGTGTAAATATTTTTTTAAGTGAAGGTGCAGGTTTAGATGCAATTTTAAATGAAATGAAATCAAATGGTGAAGATATTAAATATGATGCATTTGGCCATGTAAGGCTTGATGAAATTAATCCAGGTTTATGGTTTGCTAAAAACTTTAAAAATGAATTAAACGCAGATAAAGTATTAGTCCAAAAAAGTGGATATTTTTCACGATCAGCAGCACCAAATAGTAAAGATTTAAATTTAATTAGAAAATCTTCTCAAGTTGCTGTTAAATCTGCTCTTAATAATCAAAGTGGAGTGATTGGTCTTGATGAAGATAACAATAATAAAATGTGCTGCATAAAATTTGAAAGAATTAAAGGTGGTAAACCTTTTAATGTTAATATTGATTGGTATAAAAATATGTTAAAAGAAATTAATCAAATATAAATAGGAGTAGTATGGAACATAGAGATTTATTAATACAAACAGCAAAAAATATGGTCAAAAAAGGCAAAGGTATTTTAGCTGCTGATGAAAGTAACCCTACATGTGGAAAACGATTTGAATCAATTGGTGTAGAGTCAACATTTGAAAATAGAAACGAATATAGAGATATGCTTTTAAGTTCAGATAACATTGAAAATTATATTAGTGGTGTTATAATGTTTGATGAAACATTTAGACAGTCAACTACATGTTCTAATAAAACTCCTTTCACTAAATTTCTTGATTCAAAAGGTATTATACCAGGTATTAAAGTAGATACAGGTGCAAAAGATTTAGCAGGGTTTCAAAATGAAAAAATAACTGAGGGTCTTGATGGGTTAAGAGAAAGATTAAAAGAATATTTTGATTTGGGGGCAAGATTTGCAAAATGGAGAGCAGTTATCAATATTGATGATTCAATACCAAGTGTATCAGCAATGGAAGCTAATACACATGCCTTAGGTAGATATGCAGCCTTATGTCAAGAGGCTGGTATTGTTCCAATTGTTGAACCTGAAGTTTTAATGGATGGTAATCATAGCATAGAAAGATGTTATGAAGTTACATGTCAAACTTTAGATATTTTATTTGATCAATTATCACGATACAATGTGATGTTTGAAGGTATTGTTTTGAAACCAAATATGGTTATATCAGGGATATTATGTACAGATCAAGCAGATGTTGAAAAAGTAGCTGATATGACTGTTAAATGCTTTAAACAGCATGTTCCTGAAAATGTTGGAGGTATAGCATTTTTATCAGGCGGTCAAAGTAGTGATGTAGCTACGGAACATTTAAACTGTATGAATAAAAAATATAATGATTTACCATGGAATTTAACATTTTCATATGGAAGAGCTTTACAGCAAGACGCCTTAAATGCTTGGGCTGGATCAAATAGATCTGAAGGACAAAAAGAATTATTAAAAAGAGCAGAAAATAACAGCAAAGCTACACTAGGCAATTTTTAATATTTTAAATATATAATATAAAAATAAAGGCAGGAGAATATATGTTTTATAGAGTCACAAAGTTAACTGTTAAACCTGGAACAATGAAAAATATCGTTGATTATCTTAATAAAATTGAAGATAGATTTATAGAATTTAATGGAATGGTAAGTGTTAATTGCGTTCAGGTGAGCGATACAGAAGGATTTGCTTTCTCATCTTGGAATACTATGGAAGAAGCAGAAAATGCTGCAGAGCTACAAAGTGAGTTAATGGGTGGTATGAAAGAATGGCTTGCAGGTCCACCAGAAAGAATGGTTGGTAAAGTAATATGGAGTTGGTCTCCAGAAAAGTAGTAGTTTAAATAATTCTTTAATTGTTATTAATTTTTAAAATATTTTCTAAAACTAAACTTAATCATTTGAAATAAATTTTTCTTTTGCAAGTTTAAATCTTTTCTAGGGGAATAATTTTTTTCATAATGAATTGCATGATTATATTTGGTTAGATAAATTTTTAAATCTTCAATATTATTTCTCATAACTACATCCATAGATATTACGTTATCATAGGGTAAAATGATATCAAGAAGAGTTTGGACATTTTTAGTGTTAAGAAGATAACACCATGTACCAGCATTTACGCCCTTTCTCTTTATAGGGTCTGGTTTAACAATAGTTTCAGATATTGGTTTACCAATTAATCCTTTATATGATAGTTTTAAAATTGTCCAATCATCAGGTAAGTGACTTTTTTTTATTTCCTTTATTTTTTCATTAAAATCGCTTTTCATTATTGCATCATCTTCAAATATTAAAGCAATATCACATTGCTGATCTTCAACACATTTTTTCCATAAACTGGCATGACTTAATAAACACCCTAAGCTACCAGCCATATTCAATTTAAAATCTGATGTTAAGAATTTTTTATCTTGATATTCAGCAATATTAACTTCTGTACCAATTATAGCAGGCCATAATTCAATATCTGTATTTTCAAGTAAATTTTTAGAAAAGAATTTTTTTAATCTATTTGCAGCTAAATCATGTGAACCAATTACATAAGCTTTATCGTATTTCATTATTATTTACCTTTTTTATAATTTCATTCATTCTTTTAAATTGTTTTTGTCTTGAAAATTTTTTCCAATAATCTTCATATGCATTATCTGTTAAAGACTTGATATCAATTTTATTATTGTAAATTAAAGAAATAGCATCAATCATTTCATTAGAATTATTTAATGAAAACAATATACTATTATTTTTATTCAGCATTTCAGGTATACCATCAACATTGCTTGAAATAATTGGCGTTTTAATTACCATCGCCTCTAAAATTACTCTTGGAAGTGCCTCTGCTCTAGTAGGGAATAAAAATAAATCAGATAAAGCAATTAAATTTGCCACATCTTTTCTTTTGCCCCAAAAAATAATATCTTTTTGAAATTTTTTATAATTATCATGTTCTATTAAATTTAAATAAAATAAATCATTTTTTTTATAATTGCCAACAAAGTGAAATTTAGCATTTGGTACTTTTTGTTTAATTTTATTAACATGATTTAATATAATATCTTGGCCTTTTCTAAATTGTATACTAGCAACACATATAATATTGAATTTTTTTTCATTAAAATTTTTAGGTTTATTATCATTTGATTTTAGTTGATTAATTTGATTTTCATGAATACAGTTTGGTAGATAGAAACAATTTTTATCAAGATAAGGAAAAATACTTTGCCATTCATACATTACATTTGATGAAACAAAAATAAACTTTTTATAATTTTTCATTAAGTTTTTTGTTTGCTCTAAATCCTTTTTACCATCTTTTTTAAATGTAAAATGTCTCGGAGATTCTCTGATAACTAATATACTATTTTTATGA
>CAZYFB010000113.1:0-3840 GCA_964646655.1 uncultured bacterium | reverse complement strand
GAAAATGGAAAATCCTTAATTGATAAAAAAGGTGAACTTGTTTGTGTAGACCCATTTCCATCTATGCCAATTTACTTCTATAAAGATACTGATAATAATAAATATAAAAATGCATATTTTGATAGATATCCAAATATATGGAAGCACGGTGATTATGTGTCAATATATGAGGATGGAAGTGTAGAAATTTTTGGTAGATCAGATACAACATTAAACCCTGGAGGAGTAAGAATTGGTACAGCAGAGATTTACAGGGTTATAGATAAATTTGATGATGTAGATGATAGCGTAGTAATTGGTTATAAACATGATAGTGATGAGTTAATCATATTATTTGTTAAAACCTCTGAAAAAAAATTAAATCAAGAGTTAATAAAAGATATTAAATATAGAATTAAGCAGAGCTGTTCACCTCGACATATGCCATTCAAAATTATTCCTGTTAAAGATATACCATATACAATAAATGGTAAAAAAGTAGAGATTGCTGTTAAAAATGTTATTGAAGGAAAAAATGTGACAAATATTGATGCATTATCTAACCCAGAAAGCTTAAATTATTTTAAAGAGATAGATATAATTAATTATGAATAACCTTAATCAATTTTATAGAGCTTCTATTATAACGGTCATTTTATTGTATATACTTGTTCTTGTTGGAGGATTTGTTAGAATAACTGAATCTGGTGATGATTGTCCTGATTGGCCAAAATGTTACGGTAGCTGGTTTCCACCATTAACGATAGATGATATACCAGAAGAGTTTAATCCTTCTCAAAAAAAAGTATATGGTTCATGGATTGAATATTTTAATCGTTTAGTTGGAGTTATTCTTGGTATTTCAATGTTATTTACTTTTTTTAAATCTTTTGGTGTGTATAAAAAAGATAAAATTCTTTTTTATGGTTCTTTTCTATCATTACTATTAATTATTATTGCTGGTTGGATTGGTGGTCAGATTGCAACAAATATTGATGGTGAAAATATTATTTTTCAACATACAGTTAGCATTCATTTATATATTGCAATTTTAACCACAATTTCATTGGTTTATACTACAAATAGAGGTTTTATAACCATGTACCCTAATATTGAGAAAGATTATTCATATTCATCTTTTTCTAAGCAATTATTGATTGCTATATTCTTTTTAAATCTATTTTTAGTTTTTACAGGATCATATATTAGAACATTTATTGACGATAATTTTCTTAAGGAATTACATTATTTTATTAGAATGGAAAAATATGTAACTGAAACAGGGTTAGTTAAATATATGCATCCAGTATTTGGATTTACTATGCTGACATGTTCTGCTATCTTATGGAATCATAATCTCAATCAAAGTAATCCATCAAATGTGGTTCTAATGCTAACAAAATTTATTTTATACTCTATTTGTGCTCAAATAATAATTGGTGAATGTTTACGCTTTGGAATGATTCATGAATCATTTAGACTTTATCATTTATGGTTATCAAGTGTTATCTTAGGTTTAATAATTGTGGCATATCAAAGGATAAAAATTGCAAGTAGTTAATAATTATCTTGAAATGATGAAATTTAGAATTAGTATGCTTGTTATGTTGACAGGTTACTTAGGTTTCTATTTGGGTTTAAGATCAGAAGGTTTACTTAGTATTAATTATTATGATAAGTTAGTTTATTTATTAATTGGTATGTTCTTATCGTCTAGTGGGTGTGCAGTATTAAATCAGTATTTAGAAAAAGATTTTGATGCACAAATGAAAAGAACAAAAAATAGACCTATACCCTCAAACAGAGTTTTACCACTTAATGCATTATTGTTTGGTTCAATTTTATGTGTATTTGGAGTATTTTTTGTTTATCAAACAATAAATAGCTTAACAGCATTTATATGCTTGTTAACAATTTTGTTGTATCTATTTATTTATACCCCAAGTAAACGTTTTAGTACTTTTAATACATTAATTGGTTCAATTCCAGGTGCTTTACCAGTACTTGGAGGTTGGACAGCTGCAACAAATCAAATTAATTCTATTTCCTGGATTTTATTTTCAATTCTTTTTTGTTGGCAAATACCACATTTTCTAGCAATAGCAATAATTTATGCACAAGATTATAAAGATGGTGGTTTTAAAATGCTTCCTTCTGAATATCCAAACTCCAAACATACTCAATACCATGTTTTATTTTTTTCAATAGCAATGATAGGTACTAGCTTAGGTTTATATTTTGTTAAAGCAGTCGATTTTGGGTATTTTCTTGGGATAAGCATAATAAGTGTATTTTTTTTAATTATAGTTATTCAATTTCTAAAAGATACATCTAATAAGAATGCTAAAAAACTGATGCTTGCAACGTTATTTTACTTTCCATTAATGTTTATATTAATTATTTTAGATGTACTTAATCTGATTTAATAAATAAGGTGGTTTCTATGATTAAATTTATATTTTTGATTAATATTTTTATGTCTGTTATAATTTCACAAGTTATACCAGAACATTTGACAAATATTGTGAAAGTCGATCAAATACCTGAAATTGTCCCAATAATTTATGGTAATCAAAAAAATATCAATTTTCTAAAACATGCAAAAAGCTTGAACAAATCAGATGGAACTTATTCATATTTGAAAATAGACTCATTTAACAATGAAAATTATCAAGTAAAAATTAATAACATTTTGATTGAAGAAGATTCTTATTTAGCATTTTATGATCGAAATCATGATGTAGTATATGGTCCTTATATGAGTTTGAATCAGGAAGTATTTTATCCTTCAATAATGAATGGTAATGATATTACAATAATACTTTATCAACCCAATAGTTCTAAGTCTTCATTTATTATAGAGTCAATTAATTCAGTTGAAAATAAAAAATATTTAATGAATGATTTGAAATATAAAGTTTCTAATAACAGAAATAGGCCAGTTTTAATGGTTACAGGTTATTGGCCTCCAACAAATGAAATGTTAAGGCATTTCAGTCAAAAAATTGAACTCAACCCAAACGGATGGGAAGGAGAGAATTGGAGAGGTTTAGGTTTTGATGTTATTTCATTCTTTCCAGAGTTTGATCCTCCAGATTGTAGTAACTGTGGTCAGGGATATGGAGATTTCGAAGTAGATTATCAAGATACATCTCAAGATTTTTGGAGAATTATTGATGAGATAAAACCAATAGGTATTATAACTTTTAGTAGAGGATTTAATAATAATAGTTGGGAACTAGAAAATAATGTTTATAACTGGGTGAGTTGGTACGCAGATTATACTTCTCCTCTATACCCAACACCTACACCACCAGATGACAGTGTTTCTGATACTCATAATAGAGGAACAGCCTTACCTTTAACATTAATTGAGGAAGCTTTAGATAATTCTAATTTACCTGTAAATTGTTATGTTGATCAAAATGGTGATGCTGGTAGATTTTTATCTGAATTTATGGGATATCATGGTATGTGGCATCATCAATCAAGCTTAGATTCTGATAATCCTTGCATGTTAGGTGGTCATATTCATGTAGGAGGACAATTAAGTACAAGAATTTCAAAAGATGCAGCTGAGCTTACAATAGAAACAGTTTTAGGTTATTTAGATAGTATTTTAATTATTCCAGGTGATATAAATGATGATGAAATTTTAAATATAATCGATGTAATTTTATTAATTGATTTTATTTTAGAAAATACAATTCCCAATAATGAATGGTTACTAGTGGGTGATATAAATGAAGACAACATCATTAATATTTTAGATGTTATTCTAATTGTAGATAATATTTTAGATTAATAATTGTTAAAAATGAATAAAATTAAAATTTATCTTTTTTTTTTAGTTTTAATTTT
>CAZYFB010000112.1:0-3920 GCA_964646655.1 uncultured bacterium | reverse complement strand
TTTTATTCTTTATTATTTATTAGTTTTTAATATTAAATATTAATCTAAATTAATACTAAATTTAACAATAATAAATACCTTAAAATTTTAAAAATAATTGGAGTATTCATGTCTAGAAAGAAAATTACATTAATTGGTGGTGGTCAAATAGGAGGAAATCTTGCTCTTTTGTGTGCGCAAAAAGAACTTGGTGATGTTGTTATTTATGATATTCCAAATGCTGAGGGAATGATTAAGGGTAAAGCTTTAGATATTTCTCAATTATCACCTCTTGATGGGTACGATTCAAATATAATTGGATCTTCTAATCCTGAAGATATAAAAGATTCTGATGTTGTTATAATCACAGCAGGGGTACCAAGAAAACCTGGCATGAACAGAGAGGATTTGCTAGATATAAATATAAAAATAATTACTGATGTAGCAAATAATGTTAAAAAATACGCTCCAAACGCCTTTGTTATAGTTTTATCTAATCCAATTGATGCAATAGTCTATTCATTTTATAAAGTATCTGGTTTTTCTAAAAATAAAGTTGTTGGGATGGCTGGTGTGCTTGACAGTACAAGATTTAAAACTTTTCTAGCCATGGAAACAGGTTATTCAACTCAGGATATACAATGTATGGTCCTTGGTGGTCATGGAGATACGATGGTTCCAGTAACGAGACTAGCAACTATTGGTGGTATACCAGCTGGAGAACTAATTGATAAGGATAAGTTAGATGCTATAGTTGAAAGGACTAGATTTGGTGGTGGTGAACTTGTAAAATTATTTGGAAATGGTTCAGCTTATTACGCACCTGCTGGATCTGCGATTGAAATGGCAGAGTCATATTTAAAAGATAAAAAAAGAGTTTTACCGTGCGCTTCATTATGTGAAGGTGAATTTGGTGTTGATGGGTATTTTATTGGGGTGCCTACAGTAATTGGTTCTAAAGGTGTTGAAAAAATATTAGAATTCTCATTACTTGATAGTGAAAAAGAGGAATTAAATAATACTTTAGATGCTGTTAAAAAAACAGTAAAAGAAACAAATCTTTAAGGAGAAATATGCTAGAATACATAAATCAGCTATTTGGTTATCTTGTTGGCTTTCTTGCCCCTGTTTTATTTATGGAATTTAATGGATTTCCTTTAATAGTTATTGTACTATTAATTGGCTCATTAACATTTACTATTTACTTTAAATTTATTAACATAAGAGGCTTTACTCATTCAATAGATATTATTAAAGGAAAGTATGATAATCCAAGAGATACGGGTCAAATCAGCCATTTTCAAGCTTTAACCTCTGCCCTATCAGCAACTATAGGTCTAGGAAATATTGCTGGAGTAGCTGTTGCAGTCTCTTTAGGCGGTCCTGGTGCAGTATTCTGGATGTTATTAATTGCATTTTTTAGTATGTCAGCAAAATTTGTATCAGCAACATTGGGCCTGTTATATAGAAAGGTTAATGATGATGGCTCTGTAAGCGGAGGCCCTATGTACTATTTGAATTACGGTCTGAAAGAACGTGGTTTTGATAAATTAGGTAAGATTTTAGCTGCTATTTATGCAATATTTATAATTGGTGGAGCATTTGGTGGAGGAAATATGTTTCAAGCTAATCAGTCTTATGAGTTATTTGGTAAACTTATAGGATTACCAAACTATTTATATGGTATAATATTAGCTATATTAGTTGGTTTTGTAATAGTTGGAGGTATTAAACGGATAGGTGAAACCACTGAAAAAATTGTTCCTCTAATGGTAGTTTTATATGTTAGTGCATCTCTTTTTGTTATTTTTACAAATATAGAAAAATTACCAATGGTTTTATCATCAATATTTAATCAAGCTTTCTATCCTGATTCAGTCTATGGAGGTTTTATTGGTGCATTAGTCACCGGAGTTAAAAGAGCAGTATTCAGTAATGAAGGCGGTGTAGGATCAGCCTCTATAGCACATTCAGCTGCAAAAACTGATGAACCTGTAAGAGAAGGAATTGTTGCTATGATCGGTCCTTTTATTGACACAATTGTAGTTTGCTTTATGACGGCTTCAGTAATATTAATTACATCTGATTTAAATCCATTATATAAAGTTGGTGGCGGAATAAATGGAGCAGAATTAACCTCTGCTGCTTTTGGTACAACAATATCATGGTTTCCGTATGTTTTATCAATAGTAGTTTTCCTATTTTCTTTTAGTACAATGATTTCATGGTATTATTATGGAGATAAAGGTTGGAAATATTTATTTGGAAATTCATCCATCAAAATATATCAGGCAATGTATTTGAGTGCTGTCGTTCTTGGTTCAATTGCTAGCTTAGGAAATGTGATAGATTTTTCTGACATGATGATTCTTGCATGCGCTTTTCCAAATATAATAGGTTGCTTATTTTTATTGCCAATATTAAAAGAAAAACTAGATGAATATTGGATAAAATATAATAATGGAGAATTTAAAGTCTATAAATAAATGGAAGATTTATCTAAATATTTAGATTTCTCTAAAGAGTTAGCATTTAATGCTGGTAAAATATTATCTAAATATTTTGGTAATATAGACTCTATCATCACAAAATCTACCCCTATTGATATTGTTACTAAAGCAGATATAGAGTCTGAAAAATTAATTATTGATACAATTCAAAAAAAATTCTCCAAACATACTATAATTTCAGAAGAAAGTGATACACAAGATAAAAATAGCGATTTTAAATGGATAATTGACCCACTTGATGGAACTACTAATTTTATACACAATCTTCCTATTTTTGCTGTTTCTATTGGATTGCAATACAAAGACGAAACTATACTAGGTGTAGTATATAATCCAGCGGCAGACAAAATGTTTAGTGCGCTAAAAAATAATGGTGCATATTTAAACGAAAAAAAAATAAAATCATCTTCATGTAAAACTTTAAGTGATTCCCTTATAGTAACTGGTTTTCCTTATTTACATGATAAAAAGTGGGAAGAATCCTTTAATATATTTAAAGATTTTTATTCTAAAAGCCATGGGGTTAGAAGACTTGGTGCAGCGGCTTTAGATTTATGTTTTGTTGGAATGGGTCGCTTTGAAGTCTTCTATGAATTTAATTTAAAGCCATGGGATATTTGTGCAGGCTCGATAATTGCCCAAGAAGCTGGAGCAAAAGTTAGTGATTGGAATGGTGTAAAATATCCAGATTCAGGAGAAAGAATTATAGCAACTAATGGGCTTGTTCATAAAGAGGCTTTAGATTTATTAAGTAATCATAATTTAGATTTATACCTCTAAATCAAGATTTCATTATTTTTTCTAATGAATCAAAGTAAGCTTTATTTAATTTGCTCTTGTTAATTTCTATTAAATTATTAATTTTTAGTTTTCCACTATTAGTTACTTTACCAATAGTTTGAGTATATACATTTAACTCTTGTGCTTTTTCTATTAGTGAGTATAAATTCTCCTCATCAATTGTTACAATAATTACACTTTGACACTCACCAAAAAGTAATTCATCATCTCTTAATTTTCTAGATAAATTAATTTCAGCGCCAATATTTTTATCTGAATACAATATAGATTCTGATATATTTACAGCTAAACCACCATCAGATAAATCATGGGCAGATTTTATTATACCATCCTTAATTGAAGTCAAGCATAAATTTTGAACATCAAGTTCAGATTTTAGATCAAAGTTATGTAATGGGCCTTCAATTTTTCCATGGATAGTTTTAAGGTATTCAGAGCCACCTAAAGTTGGATTTAAAGAACCTAGACAAACAATAAAGTCTCCCTCTTTTTTGTATGATATATTAGTTGCATGAGATATATTTTCAAGCATTCCAACCATACCAATTACAGGTGTTGGGTATACTGCGCCATCTGTATTCTCATTATAAAAACTAACATTACCTCCAGTTACAGGAGTATCTAAAGCTC
>CAZYFB010000111.1:0-4023 GCA_964646655.1 uncultured bacterium | reverse complement strand
AAAATTGGTTTTAAAAATCACACAATTGAAGTAGATCCATTTAAAAATTATATTAACATACTTCTTTATAAACAAAATGTTAAACTTCCAGAGATTATTATATCAGAAGTAAGTGGAAATGTAGATCATCAAAAAACAGCAAATGATATTCAAACCCTAACAAATTATGATTTTAACCCTGGTGACATACATTTTGAAAATGTCATTTCCAGAATACCAAATATCAACCTTTCTGGAGGAACTTCCAGACCAAGATTTTTTCAAATTAGAGGTATTGGTGAAAGAAGTCAGTATGCTGGTGAAGGTGGACCAAATTATTATGTTGGAACTGTTTTGGACAATATTGATCTTAGCGGTATTGGGATGCCTTTATTTTTAGATGATGTTACTCAAATAGAAGTATATCAAGGTCCGCAATCTTATGCTTATGGCCATAATGCAATGGCAGGACTTGTAAATATCAAAACAAAAGATCCAAATATAGAAAATGATAAATCTATAAATCTAAAATTAGGTAATGATCAATTAAGAAAAATATCATATTACCACCAATTTAAACCCCTATATGAAAATAAACTATTTTCTAATTTTTTTATATTTAATTCACAACAAAATGGATTTAAATATAATCAGTTTTTAGATGATTATAAGAATGATAAATATGAAGAATTGCAAAAGATTAAATTGGTATATTTACCATCTTCAAATTTTTCTTCAAAATTAACATTGTTAAATTCTCATTTAAACAATGGTTATGATACATGGTCACCTAATAACAATATAGATACAACTTATTCTAACCAACCAGGAAAAGATTCTCAGAACCTTAAAGCTGCATCCTTTGAAAATAATTTAAATTTTGAACCATTTTCTTTGGTTCAGATATCAACCTACCTACACTCAGACATGCAACATAGCTATGATTCAGATTGGGGTAATGATATATTTTGGTCTGAAGAACCATATAATGTTAATTATTGGTCATATGAGTATTTTCAAAATGAACACAGAGCTAGATATATGTCGACTCATGAATTTAGATTAATAAAAAATTCAAATTCGATGACTAATGCATTAGGTTATTATTATAAAGATTTGAAGGAAAAAGATAATGCTTATGGATGGATTTTAGGAGGTGAAGATGTAGCCCTTAATTCAATTTTTAATATTACAAATCATGCAATTTTTAATGAGTTAAAATTTAATAAAA
The DNA here is from genome assembly GCA_964646655.1 of uncultured bacterium. GTDB lineage: Bacteria > Fidelibacterota > Marinisomatia > SCGC-AAA003-L08 > D37C17 > TMED6. Next base: position 2,813 of record CAZYFB010000111.1, on the reverse strand, counting down.
ATAATTTTTCATTTGGACTAAATGCTAGATTAGAACAAGTTAACCTTAGGTATCAATCTACACACTTTCATGAAGAATATATTAATTATGATTATTATAATCCTATATATGACACTACTTATGTTAATACTGATTATCATGACAACTTATTAGCTGGGAAATTTTCAATAACCTATCAAATTGCTCCTACTTCAAATATGTACTTGTCTATTTCAAATGGATATAAGTCTGGTGGAGTAAATCAAAATCCTCGTTTATCTGAAGATAATAGATTATATAAACCTGAATTCAATCAAAATTTTGATTTTGGATATAAATATAAAGGTCAAAACTCTTATTTAAATTTTAATGTTTTTTATATGTTGAGAAATGATCTTCAAGTTAACCTTTCAAGTCAACAAGACTCATCAAATCCCAATAGTTTTTATTTTTATACTTCTAATGCTTCTGATGGATATAATTATGGATTAACTATGAATTTTACACATATTTATAATGATAATTTTGAATCTTATTTAAATATAGGATATCTTAAAACTAAAATAAATTCATATACATATTTAGAAGATGAAAGTAATGAAATTACCTTTGACTCTAGACAGGCGGCTCACGCACCATCATACACAATTTCCTGTGGATTTAATCAATATTATAATAACGTAAGTTTTGGTGCAGATTTAATAGCTAAAGATAAATTTTACTACTCTGATAGCCATAATGAACAATCAAAACCGTACACACTTGTTAATTTAAATATTGGCTATCAAATTAATTCAATGTTAAATGTTTCTCTTTGGACAAATAATATTTTTAATACTACATATACAGTTAGAGGCTTTTATTTTGGCCTTGAACCACCTACATATGAAGATAAACTATATTTATCATATGGAGATCCATTTACAATAGGATTAAGCGTTAACTATAAATTTTAATGAATCCCTCATACATTGTTATATTTTTCTTTCTACTTTTATTATTTTATGGTTTTTCAGCTAAATCTAAAAAAAATCTACTTGATTATACTTTTTCATCTAGGAAATTAACTGTACCAGCACTTGTAGCAACGCTTGTGACTACATGGTATGGTGGTATAAATGAAATTGGTATTGAAGTAGTTTACAATGGAATAGCTACATGGATTTATTTTGGATTATTTTATTACATCGCTGCGTTTATATATGCTTTATATATTGCTCCTAAAATCATAAAAAAAAATCAATCATCTATACCTATGTTAATGCTAAATACTTATGGTAAAAATCCAGCATTGATTTCAACATTTATTTTATTTTTTTATCTCCTACCTGCACCATACATACTAATTTTAGGGCAAATAATAAGTCAAATTTTTGACTACGATTTATTCATATCTTTAATTTTTGGATTATTGTTTAGTTCTATCTACGTATTAAAAGGAGGTTTTAATTCTATAATTAAAACAGATCAAATACAATTTATTTTTATGTTCCTAGGATTTATTGTACTATTTATTACACTAATAAGCTCTGATTTATATGGAATTAATAGTCTTAAACATTTATACCAAATAAGACCCGATTTATTTAGTATTCCTGGTAATGCACAATGGTCGTATATAATAATGTTTGCTTTTCTATCATTACTTACTTTTCTTGATCCCTCATTTTATCAAAGAACATTTGCAGGAAAAGATTTAAGTTCTGTAAAAAGAAGTATTTTAATATCTATTATTTTTTGGTTTGCATTTGATTTTATGACTATTTCAATAGCATTAATATTTATAGAAAACTCATTATCTAATAACATAAATCCAATACTTACCACCTCACCTTATATAGAAATAGCTAAAATAGCTTTTGTTGACAACCCTATATTTATGGCATTATTTTTTATTTCAATACTCTCTGTAGTTATGTCTACAATTGATAGTTATACTTTTTTAGCTTCTATTACCATTAAAAATGATTTAAATAAAATTTTAGGTAAAAAAAGCGGTGTTAAAGATGTAAGGATAGGTACCATAATTGTTTTGGTATTTTCATTTATCCTAATTCAATTTTTTGATAGGGCTTTATATTTTTGGTATTATTTCGGAGGATATTTACTTGTTTCTACTTTTACCCCTATAATATGTTCATTATTTAGTATTAAAATTACTAAAGTAACAAAAATGATGATGTTTTCATTAATATTAACATTAAGTTGGGAAATATTAATAATATATGATATTTCAAGCCTACCTTCAGTATATATTGGCCTATTCTTTACATTTATGTGGGTTTTATTTCCAAAAGTAAAATCTTATGCTCTCTAGATTATTTTTACTTAAAAATGGAAAATGCTGCGGTAATGGATGCTTTATGTGTCCATATGAACCAAAGCACAGTAAAAAATCTAAATTAATTAGAGATGAGATTTATTCAATTTGTAATTCAGAAGAACTAAGTGCAATTAAATCTTTATCAGATTAAAATAAAATTTATAAAAAATTTAATCCAACCAATCGATAAACATACTAAACTTAATACAAACGTTAATGTTCGTGGCCTAATATTTAAATCTCTTTGATTTTGAAGCCTAAATAAAAAGTGTACAACTCTAAATAAAACGAATCCCCATGCAAGATAAACATCAACTATTGTAAACATATTTAAATTGATATGCAAAAGACATAGTAAATAAAATAATATTGGAACCTCAAACATATTTTGAAATTGATATCTTGCTGAATATAATTTATCTGGGAAATCTCCATCATATAATTGAAATTGACTTAATTTAATATCTTTATTTTTTATAAATTTAAAAACTAAAAATAAAAGCCTATAGGT
>CAZYFB010000110.1:0-4037 GCA_964646655.1 uncultured bacterium | reverse complement strand
AAAATCAGGAATAAGTGTATCTAAAATTTGGGTTTTTCCTCCCACCCACTTTAAAATAGGCTTGGGAACATATATTTCTGTAGCAGGGTTGTCTTTAACGAGTTTATTATTATAAAAAACATTTTCCATATGTATAAGTTAATATAAATAAAAATGTTTAATTCAATTTTTTAGAGTATATTATGCAAAATGCATAATATATAACAGTTATTAATGAACAATATTATGAATAATAAAGACAAATTTCAAATACTCTTAAATATTAGCTTTACATCATGTGCATTTTTTTTAATATTAACTAGTTTAGCTATTTATTTTTATCCAGGTGGAACAATGTATAATAATCCTATGAACCCTAATTATGATAGTTCAGCAAATAGTTATTTACATTCCATGAATTTTCTTAGTGATTTAGGATTGTATAAATCGTGGTCTGGTGAATCCAATTTTTTATCTAGCATACTTTTTTCTTACTCCTTATTTAGCGTAAGTATTGGAATACTTTCATATTATCTTGCAATGCACTTTTTATTGATGAAAAATAAAGAATTAATAAAGTATAGTAAAATTGGGATTTTTTTTGCTGTATGCTCTTCTTTTGGATTTTTATTTGTTGGATTTACACCTTCAGATATGTTTCTTCCACAGCATATGTTTTTTGTAAATCTTGCTTTTAGATCATTTTTGATTGTAATGCTTATATATACGTATTTGATTTTTAAATCAGAATATTTACCAAATTATTTTTCATTAAGTTATTTCATTCTATTTTGCCTTGTCCTCTATTATGTATATATTCTTATGTCAGGACCTCCTTTACCTACAGTATCATTTGGAAATACTGATTTTTTTACACCAAATAAAGATGCCCTCTTTTTTAATGTTATTTCACAAAAAATTGTTATATATGGTCTTACTTTTAGTATCTTATATCAAATTATTTTATTAAAAAAAACAAAGTACATAGATTTAATTGATTAAAAATGTTTAAATATTTAAAATTTTCATTAGCACCTTTATCACTCGTTTTGGCAATTTTATTTGCATCAATGGGTGATTTATATATTTGGTATTTTTTTATTGGTTTTTCTGCATTTATTTTGATTGGTGATATTATTTTTGGTGAAGATAATTCTGTCCATGAATATAAATATCCATCAATATTAAATTTAATGTTATATATTAATTTACCTCTTCTTATAATTTTAATTTTGGTTATGGTAAATACAATTGATAGTCAAACTACCTCTTCATTTATAGGTTATTGTTTAACAATTGGGCTGATGTTAGGAGGGTTTGGAGTCAATGTAGGTCATGAGCTTACTCATAGAAAAAATAAAAAATTTGATATGTTTTTTGGTAATTGGTTACAGGCGTTATGTTGGGATAATGTTTTTGCAATTGAGCATGTATATGGACATCATAAACAAGTTGGTTTAAAAGAAGATGGTGCAACTGCAAGAAGAAACGAAGGTATATTTTATTTTATGTTTAGGTCAACATATAATGAATATAAAAATGCATATCAGATAGAAAAAAATAGATTAAATCGAAAGAAGAAGTCTTTTTTTAGTAGAGATAATAAATTTATTATTGGAATTTCAAGAAGTATCATTGTTTCTTTTTTAATATTTTTTATTGGTAGTACTACAGCATTATTTTGTTATTTAATCTCAGCTTTTATATCAAAAATTTTACTTGAAACTATCAATTATGTAGAACATTATGGATTGGTTAGAGTTGAAGGTGAACCTGTAAAACCAAGACATTCCTGGAATAGCAATACATTAATTAGTAGTGCTTTTACTTTCAATTTGACTAGACATTCATCTCATCATGAAAAAGCTCATCTTCCATATTGGAAGTTAAAACCCTATAATGATGCTCCAAAAATGCCTTTTGGATATTTAGCAACATTTTTTATTGCAATCCTATTTCCATGGTTGTATCGATTAGTTATGACTAAAAAGTTAAAAGATTGGGATCAAAATTATGCTTCTGAATCTGAAAAACAATTAATAGCTAACACACAATTTTAATTTTTTTTTAAAAAAATAATATTCTAATATTTATATGAGAAATAAAACATTATATATTATAATATTTAACATAATATTTGCTTTACCTGATTGTGAATATGGTAGCCCAAATTGGGATCAGTCTTATGAAACGGTACCATTTGATAATGAATTTAATGCAACACTATCTGCAGTTCAAATTTTTATTGATGGAATAGAGCAAACCAGCGGTAAACTCGCTGCTTTTGGTGAAGATGGTATTATTAGTGCATTAGACTCAGATGGTAGCACCTATTTCCCTCCAGGGGACACCCATGTTTATGAACTTTCAGTTTGGAGCAATCAAAGTTCAGGTGAGGTTATGAGTTTCAAATATTATGATCAAGATAATAATTATGTTATAGATTTAAATCAAACCTATACATTCATTTCCAATGATATTCTAGGTGATGGTTTCTCGCCATATCAATTGTCAGGTTTAACATCTAATTGTGACTTTGAAGATTCTAATTATTTTACTGATATTGTTGATACAACTGGGGTATCTCAATTAATTATTTTATCAAATTCTATTTCTAATTTAGAAGTAGGTGATCAAATAGGAGTTTTTGATTATAATGGTCTTATAAGTGAAGGTGAAGAATGTGAAAATGTAATTGGGGAAGTTTTAGTAGGTGCAGGTGAGTGGAATCAAAATCAACTAGAAATTGTTGCTTGGTCTCACATTGATTATTGTGATTTTAATGGTCCTCAATTTCCAGGATTTATTGAAAATAATCCAATTAAATTAAAAATATGGGATGTAAGTGAACTTAGAGAATATGAAGCTTTTTTTACGATATCTGAGGGAAGTATTAACTTTGAAGAAATTTCATATGTTGTAATTGATCAAATTTGTGATATAAATAATATTTCAGAAAATGAGTGTGATTGTAATGGAAATATATTAGATGATTGTGGAATTTGTGGTGGAAATGGTACCGATGAAGATGATGATGGAATTTGTGATGACATTGATGAATGTATTGGTCAATTTGATGAATGTGGAGTTTGTAATGGAGAAGGACCTATGCACCAATGTTGGGATGGTGAAATTGTTTGCGATCCTATTGAATGTTCTAGTTCTAATTTTCCAGCTCCTGATTTATTTACTTTTAATCAATCACTAAGCCAAGCATTTTATTTTATAAATCAAGTAACAATAGAAAATATCGGCATAGAAAACGAGGATTGGCTTGGAGCGTTTAACGGAAATGTATGTGTTGGATCTAGAAAATGGGACACTAATATGTGTACCAATGGTATATGTGATATTGGTGTGATGGGCTATGATGGGTCAATATCAACTGAGGGTTATATGTTAAATGGTGAAATTCCCACATTTAAAATTTATGATTTATCAGAAGATGCTTATTATAATGCAATTCCATCTGAAAATTATCCATTTCTAAATAACGGTCTTTTTTTTATTGAATCCATAGAAGGATCAGACTATTATTGTAATAGTAATCCATCCTGTATAGGTTGTATAGATATTAATGCATGTAATTATGATTCTAGCGCATTAATTGAAGATACTTGTTATTATTTAGAGTCAGATTTGTTACAACCATTTAATAATGAAGTTATATTATTAGGTGATTTACCTGGAGGTACTATGAATTTTGAATGGTCAAATATTAATCAAAGCTGTTATGAAGAAGAGCCAAATTATAACATTCAAATTTTTGATTCTACTAATCAAATTATTGTTTCTCAAACAACACAAGAAAATGATATTTCAATTTCATATTCTGATTTAAATATAAACGATGGAGAAATTAATTTATATTCTTGGAATATATTAATTGGTGATATTGTTTCAAGTGACACTTTTTCTTTTAGTATTGATGCTACTATGATGAATATTAATGACAATAAAATTGATAATTTTGAGATTTATCAAAATTATCCGAACCCATTTAATCCAATTACATATATAGAATTTGATATTACAAATTATAATTCTTTAAAAATTAA
>CAZYFB010000109.1:0-4059 GCA_964646655.1 uncultured bacterium | reverse complement strand
AAAAAAGATTATATGTTATACCAATTGGAAATCAATATGAACAAAAATGTAATGCGCAAGCCTTGATAGATTTAGGTATTGATAGCTTTCATAAATTAGAATCTAAAAATCTAAAAAAATGGTTAGAAAAAAAAATCCATCAAGATTTAAAAATAGACTTATGTCAATCATCTGATGTTATTGAGATGATAAAAATTGTTACAAATTAAATTATAAAAAATATATTTTTTTATATTAAAATTAAACTATGAATAAAATTTTAATAATAGTCTTATTTCAAGCAGTTCTTTTTGCAAACTATGAATATTCATTACAAGATTTTAATGATACATCACCTACTTATAGAGATGATGTTTGGTTACCTTCTTACCCTAATCATATTACATTACATTATTTTTCTACGCAAGGCTGAGCAGGCTGAACTAATACCTTCAGACAGTTGTCTGAGTTTCAAGCTGAATTAAAAAATGATTATGGATATGAGAATGTTGTAATAATAGCAGTTGGCCAAACAAATATAAGTGATTTTAACGATAATTTTTGTGCTGATTCAGATTTACCTCTTGTAATGGATGAATACCCTGGATTACCAATTAGAGAGCAATTTTACCCTTATGGACAAAATCATTATTTAGTTATTTTAGATTATGATGGAAATTATATTGATCACATTGATTTGCCCAATTTAGGTAATGCTCAAAAGAATTATATATTGGGTGTATTAGAAGAAAACTATGATCAATCTATTCTAGGTGATTTAAATAGTGATACTATTCTTAATGTTGCTGATATAATTATAATTATAGATTTTATTTTATCAGAAATTTATAATGAAAACGGTGATATGAATTTTGATGGTGGATTAAATATTCAAGATATTACTATTTTATTAAATATTATTCTCTAATAATATATGATATTTATATTTTTTTTTTCAGCCTTAATATCTAAAACTCCAAATTGCATTTCTGAAGAATCAATTTTCGAACGATCAATATATGAGATAGGTGATACTTTATCTATTGAAGATCAAAATGTTCAATTTCCAGTATGTAATGGATCTGGAAATTATGAAACAGGTGACAACTTTTCATTTTTTGATTTTAATGGTAATATTAATGATGGTTATAAAATTAGTATTATAAGTATGAATGCTACATGGTGACAATCATGTTATGAATATATCAGTTTGATGGATGAGTTAATTGAATTTATAGATGAAGATGATAGACTGGAGTTTATTATAAGTCTGGATTATAGTTCTAATGAGAATGATTTATATTCATGTAGTGAATGGGCTGATTTATATTCTGAATTAGGTAATTATGGAAATAATCCGCTTATATTAGATACAGACCCAGATTACTATATATGGAATATGTTTGCAGCTAATACTTACTCATCATATGCTTTTTTAGACCATAATATGGTTTTAAGATATAAATTTGATATACCAAATTTATATTCATTTCAATATAATTATATACCTCAATTAATAGACTCAATGTATGGATGCACAGATGTGGATGCATGTAATTATGATTTGGGAGCTGTTTATGATGATAGTTCTTGTCAATTTATTGATTGCGATTTATGTGTTGATATGGATAGTCAATTAGATTGTATGAATATAGAGGGCTGTATGTGGATGGGTGATCATTGTATGGAAACTGATGATAATTGTATGAATTATGATAATCAGTTAGATTGTATGAATGATGATGATTGTTATTGGATGGGTGATCACTGCATGTTTGGGTCAAATTGTACTGATCCTATTGCACTAAATTATAATCCAATTGCTGATTTATTAGGAGAAGGAGATGATAATTCATGTCAGTATTCTCCATTTATTTATTTTGGATGTACTTATGAAAATGCGATCAATTATGATGAAAATGCCAATGTTGATGATGGATCATGCGAATATATGTTTGGAGATTTAAATCAAGATGGGGGCATTAATATTTTGGATATAAGCGTTCTTGTAAATTTAATTTTAAATATTTTTAATTAATATGGATACATTTAGTCATGCTTTATGGGGTAAAGGTTTATTTGGTTATAGAAAATATAGACCCTTAGCCATTTTTTTTGGGGCCTTTCCTGATTTATCATCTTTTGGGTTATATTTTTTCTATAATTTAATTTTTAATTTTAGTCAGTTTCAAATGGGAAAACCCTCACTTGAAACAATACCTTATTGGGTACATAAATCATATGATTTTTCACATAGTTTAGTAGTAGCATGTTTCTTCTTAATTATTATTTATTTTATTAATAAGGATATTTTTTTTCCAATGCTTGCGTGGCCATTTCATCTTTTATTAGATATTTTTACACATTCAATAACATTTTTCCCAACGCCTATTTTTTGGCCAATACACGATTATAAATTTGATGGTATACCATGGTCAAATCCATACATTTGGTATTCTAATGTTATATGTATAATTTTTTTATTTTTATATAGAAGGAAAACTAGATAAATTTAAGTATGTTTAGAAACCTAAGAATAGCCCCAGAAGGTTATGGTATAATTACCTTTGCCTTTATCATATGTCTTTTATTTAATATCCTGACAATTTATTTTAATCTTGCTTGGTTAAGTTTAATAGCAAATACTATGATTTTTTTATTTGTAGGTACTTGTTTTTTCTTTAGAGATCCTAAAAGAAAAATTTCACGTAAACATCAAGATTTTTTATCTCCTGCTGATGGAACTATTCTATCAGTTAAAAATTATCAGGATGCTAAAATTGGAGATGCAAAGAAAATTTCAATATTTTTATCTGTTTTAAATGTGCACAGGCAATGGGTGCCATTAAATTCTAAAGTTGTTGACACTCATTATAATCCTGGAACTTTTTTTGGTGCTTTCTTAGATAAGGCTTCTGAAAAAAATGAGCAAACTTCAATTTACTTTTCAGATAATGAAAATAATATATATAGAATAAAACAAATAGCAGGTTTTGTTGCTAGAAGAATTGTGAACCACATGAATCCAAACTCTGATGTAATTCAAGGAGAAAATTTAGGCTTTATTAAATTTGGCTCTAGAGTAGAAATTATTGTACCAAGTAATTTTAAAGTTAATGTTAAAAAAGGTATGAAAGTCAAGGGCTGCAAAACAATCATTGGAAAATTTAATTAAACGTATGGATGCTATAGAAAATCTTTTAAGCAGAAATTCTGTAAGTAAATTAATTGAACCATATCCAACTAATGATGAAATGGAATTGGTGTATAAAGCAGCCTTAAGGGCTCCAGATCATGCTTGGCTTAGACCATCAAAATTTATTGAAGTGACTGGAAAAGGTTTAGAAAAGTTATCTAAAATCTTCGTCAATTTTATTTCTGAAACTACTAATGATGCTAGTGACTTATTATTATCAAAATATAAAAATGCTCCTTTTAGAGCGCCAATGATTATTGTTTTAGTAAGTCAAGTGAAAGATCATCCAAAGGTACCAGAAATCGAACAAATTTTATCCACATCTGCTGCAGCACAAAATATCTTGTTAGCTCTTCATGCATTAAACTATGGTGCAATTTGGAGAACTGGAAAAGTTTCTTTAAATAAAAAAATAAGTAAGCATTTTAATTTAGATGATAGCTGTCAAATTCTTGGATACATTTATGTTGGTACTCCAAGTATTGAACCTAAAGAAATTCCAGAAGTAGATGTAGATGATTTTGTCACAAGATGGAAATAGTTTATTTATTCTTAATAGCTTCTTCTAAAATTTCGTTATTTTTAAAATAAAATTTTTCTCCAATATGTTTTATAAAGTTTACATTTCTTAAAACTCTATCTACTTCTATATTTGTATTTAAAACATAAGTTTGTGTACCATTTATCTGTGCACCTTTAATAAGATCTTCTAAAGCATATGCTCCAGATAAATCAATTTTAGTAATATTATTTATATCTATTATTAGAACACCTTTTTTTTCTACTTTAACATAGGATTTTACTAGGGATTTCATAGAACCAAAAAAAATTGGTCCTTCTAGTTTAAAAATATTAATTGAATTATTATTTTTAAAATTAATGTT
>CAZYFB010000108.1:0-4064 GCA_964646655.1 uncultured bacterium | reverse complement strand
TATCAGTTAGAATATATTTTTCATCAAAGCCTAAATTTTTGAAATAAATTTTAAGGTTTTCACCAAAAGTATCATTCCCAAGTTGAGTAATAAATTTAATATCAGCTCCTGCTCGCTTTGATGCGACTGCCTGATTTGCGCCCTTACCACCAAATACAACTTTAGACTCACCCCCAATTATAGTTTCTCCAATTTTTGGTATATGATCTAGATAAATGACTAAATCTGTATTTGAACTTCCTATTACAAATAAACTCATTTTTTAAACCAATTTTGCAGTTATGATTAATACTATTCCTAAAACAAATAAAAAAAACATTGTTGGTATCAACCACTTATTTTTGGAAGGTAAGTCTTTAAATTCTTTCCAAATAAAAACACCCCATATAGCTGCCACTAATGTTGCTCCCTGACCTAACCCATATGCTATAGCTGGACCAGCCTGTTCAGAAGCTAAAATATTTAAAGACATGCCAATACCCCAAATCACTCCTCCTAAAATACCTATTAAATGATGTTTTGTAGTACCCATTCTGAAATAGTCTTTAAAATTCACTTTTTTACCTGAAACTGGATAATACATATTAACTGTGTTGAATATAAAATTTGATACAATTATACCTATTGAAAAAATAACTAAAGCTGTGTAGGGAGTCAACATACCTTTCTGAGGCATTATGAAATCAGAAGTCATTGAATCAGCAACAAATTTGTAAAAAAACCCCATTGCAATTCCAGCCGTAACAGAAATAAAAATTCCCTTAAGTGGACTTTCATTTGAATTTTGTAAAATCTTCTTATAGGCAACTCCATCAATAATAATTGCGAGTGCAACTAAAGAAACACCAACTAGTAAAACATATGGATTTCCATCAGGTTGAGCAATATAGTTGTTAAATACACCTAAAACTAACGCTATTCCAATTCCTATGGGAAATGCTATTGCCATACCAGCTATTTCAATCCCAATAACAAGAAGTAGATTTGCAAAATTAAATACGGTTCCACCTATAAAAGCAGAAATTAAATTATGATTATCAGCTTGGTGAAAATCTGAAATAAAATCTCTTCCTGCATCGCCATTTGATCCAAGTGTAAATGCAAAAAGAGCTGTTATTAAAAGAATACCAAATGTATAGTCCCAATAAAAAAGTTGAAAAGGCCATTTTTCACTAGATAATTTTTGAGTATTCGCCCAGGATCCCCAACAAAGCATAGTGATAAAGCAAAAAAATACAGCTAAAATATAATTGTCTATTATAAACATAAAATAAAGTCTTTAATAATTCCTATCTATTAAAATTAGGGAAATTTATATATTCTCTGAATTTACTATTCTAAAGGACTTGAATTAATTTAAAATTCAATCTCCTTTATATTAGTTCAAAAGAATTGCTTCATAACTGCGAATCATTTCTTTGAGCTTTTTAGGATTTTTTAATGCTAAATTATTTTGCTGTGATATATCGTTTTCTAAATTATATAATTGGTAATAAGATGAATTTCCCAATTCAATATTTACATTGACACTTATCTTTGGTCCATTATAAGGAGGTATAAGAGCCCAATTATCTTTTCTAAATGCAGTTTTAGATTGTGCTTCAATAATTAATTCATTTCTTCCTTTACCCTTATTTTCAAAAAAAATATTTGCTAAATCATTTCCGTCATTTGACCTTATATCTGAACCTATCAAGGACGCAATTGAATTTAAAAAATCAATTTGAGAAACCATCTCATTACTAACAGAAGGAATAATTTTCCCTTTCCAATAAGTTATAAATGGGACTCTAGTACCTGCTTCGAACAAACTATACTTGCCTCCTCTTAAATTCCCTGAAGGAGTATGCATTCCTAATTTTTCTACGGCATCATCATAATAACCATCATTGAGTACTGGACCATTATCACTTGATATAATAATAATAGTATTTTCCAGTAAATTGTTTTGTTCTAAGTGGTTATAAAGTTCTCCAATACACCAGTCTGCCTCGACTATAGCATCACCTCTAGGTCCCATACCAGACATTCCTTCAAACCTAGGGTGAGGAGTTCTTGGAACGTGAGGTTGTTGAAGAGAATAAAACAAAAAGAAGGGATTATCTTTTACCTTATTTATATAATTTTTTGCTTTATCTAAAAATTCATCAGCCATATCTATATCAATCCATTTAGCTTCTTCACCTCCTTTCATGAATCCTATCCTAGGTACTCCATTCACAATAGAACCATTGTGGCCGTGATGCCAAATCATGGAGAGTAACTCTGGATTATCCTTTCCTGTAGGCTGTCCTTCGAAATTTTTTTCAAAACTAACTTCGATTGGGTCTTTAGGGTCTAGATTTAATATATTTCCATTTTCTAAGTATACAGTAGGGACACGGTCTTGTGTATCAGGTATAATAAAGCTATAATCAAAACCTATCTCATTAGGACCTGGACTAATTCGTTTATTGTAATTAATTTTTGAATCTCCTAGACCAAGATGCCACTTTCCAACAATACCTGTTTTATAATCATTTATTTTAAACATCTTTGGAAGTGTCATCTCCAAAGTATCAATAATTAAATTGGCACCTGTTAAAATTTTAGCACGTTTATTTCGCCAAGGATATGTTCCAGTCATCAAAGCATATCGACTCGGACTACAAGTTGCTGAACTAGAATAGGCGTTAGTAAATCTAGAGCCATTATTAGCAATTTTGTCAATATTTGGAGTCTTTAATTTTCCAACTCCATATGCACTTACATCACCGTATCCAAGATCATCAGCATAGATAATGATAAAGTTAGGATTAGGGTTTAATGTATCTTTTTTGCATGACTGAAGAAAACAAATCAGAAGTATAATTAAAAGTCGTTTCATTTGCCTAAGATAAAATATTTCAATTGAAGTTATTTATTATTAAATATCAAAAAGATAGTGTACAAAATAAATCTAGAAGACTTTATTAACCGTAAATCGATTTATTGAATTGATAAATAAACTGAAGTCAGCATTTTAATAAATATTGAAATTCATGGTTTAAAAAACTCTTCCTCTGTTATTTGATAATAATTTCCCATTTTGGATGCATCAAAGAAAAAAGTAAATGTGTGCTTTTCTCCAAAGTTAATATTTGTTCGTTCTCGATCTTCAAAATAAAAAGCTTTAGATTTAAACTGCACATAGAGTCGAGTTATTGGAAGTTTTTCAAAAACATATTCGTCATTATTTCTGATGTAAACATGTCTTATAAATTTTTTGTATTGATCTCTTACAGAAACAATAATATCATGGTCAACTTCATTAACTAATTTTAATGAGGCATTGGAAACTTCATTAAAAACTTCTACAGGAAAACGATTCTTAAAAGTTTTATCTCCAGTCATTCCTCTTTGACTAAATACAAAGCTTGTAACCATAAATAGAATTATAATTAGAAACTTTTTCATGATATACTATATATTTAAAAGATTATTTAAAATTAAATATTTTAACCTTTAAAGATCATCTTAATTTTTAAAATTAAAAACATAATTCATGACTTTTGTATAAAGTAAAATAACATTAATTTCATCATAAATAAATAAAAATGAAAAACAAACAAAATACTTCACGAAGAGCTTTTATAAAAAAGGGTACTATTGCCTCATCTATTATGATTTTACCAAGGCACGTGATTGGTGGATCTGGTTTTATATCTCCAAGTGATCGTCTCAATCTGGCTTCAATTGGTTCTGGAGGAAAAGGAGCAAGTGACATTAGTAATGCCTCTGTAAAAGGAAGGGAATATGTATCAGCACTTTGTGATGTAGATTTTTCAGGAACTGCATCAAAAACTGCCAAAAAATTTCCCAAGGCAAAACAGTATGCTGATTACAGAATTATGCTTGAAAAGGAAAAAGATATCGATGCTGTAACAATTTCTACACCTGATCATGTTCATGGACCTGCTGCAGCATATGCTATGGAACGCGGTATTCACGTATATGTTCAAAAACCAATGACTCATAATATTAAAGAGGCTCGTATCTTAACAGAAATGGCTAGAGAAAAAAGAGTTGTAACTCAAATGGGGAAT
>CAZYFB010000107.1:0-4175 GCA_964646655.1 uncultured bacterium | reverse complement strand
CATTTTTCTGTTCAGAAGAAATATCAGTAACTAAAATTGTAGTCACGAAAAGGTTAAGTAATAGTTTTATTATATATACTAATATAGATATCATTTTAATTAATAGTTTTAAATCTTATTTTGAATTTACTGATATTTAATAAAGAAAGTAAAGGAGTTCCAAGAATTTGATAATCTGGAACAAACCCCCAAAAACGTGAATCTAAACTATTGTCTCTATTATCACCTATAAACAGATAATAATCTGACAAAACCTCATAATCATTTAAATCAGATAAATATTGATCATTAATCATAAGATTATTAAAGATATATTTATCTGCATATTCTTTATAAAAATTTAATCCAAATAAAAACATTGACCCATCATATTCCTCTTTATAATAAGATTAATATCATTATCTGTGTATTTGGTTATAAAAGATTTATAAATCTTATCATTTACTAAATCACTCTCATCCATCATCATATCTTGATTTAAATCTATTGATTTAACGAGTTTTATGTCACTTTCAAAATTGTATAAATATGGGTTTTCATAAATATTCCATGGATTATCTTTTTTATTAATTTTATTTTTTAGCTTTAAATCAGCTTTTATGCTATGATAATTATCTCTTTGTTTAGCAGGATTTGGAAATAATTTATAACGTAAAATGCCACTAATTTGTGCAACAGATTCTGGATCTTCCATAATAAATTCAACGCCATCCAAAGTTACTTTATTGCCATCTTGAACTAATAATGTAATTAATGATATCCATTCATTTCTATCTTTGTACCAATCTTTAAAGTTGATTTTCATACCTTTATGTGGAACAATAAAAGATTTAATATTATCAGTATTTCCATCAAAATATGGGTATATTGTACCCATTAAGTACTGTTCCTGAATAGTTGGATAATCTTTATTATCACTGCTGTAAACAAAATTTGACTTATAAGGATTTAGCTGGTAATCTTCATCTAACAAAATGGTAGACTCTGTATTAAATAAAGAATCATAAACGTTTGCTTGATTGTTTACAGTAAATTGAGCTTTTCTAAGTGCAACTTGAAATCTTCTGCTATTTTTAGAGTTAATCATATTATAATCTAATTGATTTATCCAACCATCACTATTTAAATCAGCTTCTTTAAAAGTAATATATTTAGCATTTTCAGGAAATGGCATAACATTATTGTTAATGGTAATTTCACCATTAAGTATTGAAATAGTATCAGAAGGGATACCAATACAACGTTTAACATACTTTTGGAATGGGTCTCTAGGATACTCAAACATAGCTACATCACCATTTTCTATAGACTTAAAACCTGGTAATCTTGTGTATGGGATATCAAATCCCATTCTAGTATATGGAATCCCAATCCAATTTGGAGTTCTCATTCCGTAAGTAAATTTATTACCTATTAGTAAATCACCTACTAATATTTCATTTTCCATAGAACCTGTAGGTACTACATAAATTTCAATCAAAGTAGATTTTACTGTAAATGCTATTATAATTAACAGCAAAAGAACTCTAGCTTCTTTTAAATATTTTTTTAAATTAATTTTCATTTAATATCCTATAGCTGATGCACCCCTTCTACTATCTGCTGCACCAGAAAACATATAATAATTTACATTATCTGAATCTTTTAATATACTTATTTTTATACAGTTAGCTTCACCTATACTTGACCTATTAGATATGTTATGACCTTTACTCAAAAGATCATCTAAGGTTTCTTTTGAGAAGTTTAAAGGTTCAAAATATACAATATCAGGCAACCACTGATGATGAAAACGAGATTGTTCAACAGCATTTTTAATTGACATTTTTTGATCTATAACATTTAATATAACTTGTGCAACTGTTGTTATAATAGTTGATCCACCTGGTGATCCTACAATTAAAAATAATTCCCCATCTGGATTTTCAACAATTGTAGGTGACATAGAACTTAACATTCTTTTGTTTGGTTCAATTGAATTTAATTTGTTTCCAATCAAACCATATTTATTGGGATGGCCTGGTTTGCTAGAAAAATCATCCATTTCATTATTAAGTAAAAATCCAGAATCATCGACTACTATACCATTGCCAAACCAACCATTTACTGTTGTTGTTACACTTACTGCATTACCCCATTTATCTACAACTGAATAATGGGTAGTTTCTTCGGATTCATCATATATTAAATTACCTTCTTTTACATCTGATGATTTTCTAGCATTAAACATGTCTACTTCAGACCATCTCATATTTAGATAGTCATCTGATATTAATTTATCTATGGGAATATCATTGTAATCAGAATCACCTAAATATACAGAACGATCTGCATATACATTACGCTCTGCTTCAACCATATAATGTATATAATCTGATGAATGATAAGAAATAGTATCTAGACCAATATTTTCTAATTGCTTTAGGATGCCAGCCAAAGCAATTCCGCCTGATGACGGTGGAGGCATTGAATAAACTTTATAATCTTTATACTCAAATTCTATAGGTTTTCGTTCAATTGGCACATAAGCTTCTAAATCTTCATATGAAATAATACCATTGGTTCTTTCCATGCACTTTATAATATTATTTGCAGTTTGTCCTTTATAAAATCCATCTCTTCCAGAAAAAGCTATTCGTCTTAATGTATTAGCTAAATCATGTTGAAAAAATAACTCTCCAATTTTAAAATCAGTTGTTTTGGTAAATATTTTTTTTGTTTCTATATCCTTTGACAAGAATGATTTGTAATAATTAGAGTTCAAATAAGAAGTATTCAGTGGGTCAAGATTAAATCCATATTGAGCTAAATGAATAGATGGTCTTATAATATCAAACCATGGCTTGGAACCAAATTTTTCATGAGCCATCCACATTCCAGCTACAGATCCAGGTACACCTGACGCCAAAGATGTTGACCAACTTTTTCCAGGAATAACATTTAAACTATCATCTAAAAACATATCTTTAGAAGCTTTTGATGGTGCTTTCTCCCTGAAATCTATGGTAGTTACATCCCCTTCTGCAGTTCTAATTACCATAAATCCACCACCTCCAATATTGCCAGCACCTGGATGAACCACAGCCAATGCAAAAGATACACCTATTGCTGCATCTATGGCATTTCCTCCTTTTTTCAATATATCTAAACCTATTTTTGATGCATACTCATTTGAACTAACAACCATTCCATTGTATCCAATCGCATCTGGAAATTTTGAAAAAATAAGATTTATAAATAAATATAAAAGTAAAATTGATTTATATATCATATTTTATGCCTTCATTTATTAAAATTTTAGATCCATCTTTCTTTAGTAAGACGGAAACATTATGTGTTATGATTTGACTAAAAGAGCTTAATTCAAGTAAGGAATTTAGCTTTTTAATTTCTGATTTAAAATTAACTCTATTTAAAGGTATTTTACTATTAATTGTTTTTCCATTAATTATTGTGCTAATACTACATATAAATATTTTTTTATTAGTAACTGCTACCAAGTCGAAGTAATTATTTAAATCTATAATTTTGCATGTTTTTTTAACATAATGAACGCTACATATCTGTGCGCTTAAATATTGTAACTTTTTATCAGTATCAAAATCTTTTATTGTTGGTAAAAATGATGAAATTGGTTTAAAAGATTTTCTATGAATCGGTGTAGATTTATACTTTTCTATCATTTCTAGGTGAAATTTTGTTCCATAACCTTTATGTTTATGAAAATTATATTCTGGAAATATATTATGATATTCAATCATTATTTTATCTCTAGTAACTTTTGCAATTATAGATGCGCATCCAATTGAGTAAGATAAACTATCTCCTTTTATAATATTTTTTTGCTTAATATGCTTAATATCAGCTTTATTTCCATCAACTAGTATCAAATCAGGTGTTTTAGATAAATTTCCTATAGCTTTTCTCATAGCAAGGAATGTGGACTGTAAAATATTGATTTCATCAATTTTATTTTCTTGAACAATACCTATACCAACATCCTTAGCGCTAGTCATTATTTCTTTGTATAGTGAAAATCTTTTTTTTTCTGAAATCTTTTTTGAATCTTTTATACCTTCAATTAAAGGTTTATCACCCCAAATTACTGCTACAGCTACTACAGGCCCAGCTAGCGGCCCCCTACCAGCTTCATCTATACCAGCAATATTTAAATA
>CAZYFB010000106.1:0-4256 GCA_964646655.1 uncultured bacterium | reverse complement strand
AATTATGTTTAAAAAAATAATTTTTTTCAGTTTATTTACTTTAATACTATCTATTAATAATTCTGATAACACAATTGAAGTAGTAGAATCAAACGTATTTAAAGCTACTATTTTAGATGAAAAAATTCAATTTGGTTATTCTTATAGTACTGGTTGGTCAACAGGTCCGTTTTGGATTGGAATTCACTGTAATAATAATGAAGAAATTGCAGGATTTCAATTTGAATTACCTGATAATTTACAGCTACTAGATGCTACAGGAGGTCGATCACAGGAAGTGTTTTCTGATTTACATCATAATAAAAAAGGTATGATATTAGGATTTTCAATGTCAGCTGATAAAATTGCAAAGATATCTGATGGTGCTGATGACATGCTTTTAAAAATACAAGTGAAAGCTACAAGTGGGAATAATTTAGAGTTTCCAATTAAAACGATATTGGCAGGTTCAAATGGACAGAAATTATCATTTAATAGCACTACATCAAATCTTGAGATAAAATCTGATACTGGAGAGAAACAACTTATTAAAGTCTCATTTTATGAATAGATATTCATTTAGGAGCAATCATGTTATCATGGCATAAAAAAATATTAAAGTCTTATCAAGAAAAGCTCAGTTTATCCAATTATGCGGTAGCATGGATAAGTTATATGAAAGGTTTTATTTTTGGTCTACTTTTATATCATTTTTTTATTAAATAAAAATTAAAATGAGTCAAAGAAAAAAAATTGTAGCTATTATGTTTACTGGATTATCTAACTATTCAGAGTTAGTTAATAAGGATAAAAAGCTATCATTAGAAATTTTAGAAGAACATGATAAGATCTTAACAAAAATATTCAATAATTTTTATGGCAATGTAATTAAACATATAAATGAATCAATATTCATTGAATTTCCATCTGCAACTGACGCTACAAGATGTGCGCTTGAAATACAAAGTAAGCTAAAAAAGTTTAACTCATCTAGCCCAAAAGATTTTCAGATAAATGTTGGTGTCGGTATACACATGGCAGAAGTGTATGAAGAAAATGGTGATCTTTTTGGTGATGGGATAAATCTGGCCGCTCGTATAAAATCAATTACTAGTTCAAATGAAATACTCACAACCCAAGCAGTTTATAATTCAATTAGAAGTGAAAAAGATATTTTTGTTAAAGATATAGGTCGAGTTGTTCTAAAAAATATTGTTGACCCTGAAAGAATATTTAAAGTTTATAAAAATCAAACTCAGAAAGACTCTGAATCGTTAGATGGAATAATAAATAAAATGAAGAATAGAGGTGTTGATTTTTTTGATTATAAAACCTCTCAAAATAAAAATACAAAAGTTGCGATGCATTACATTGAAAATTTAGGTTCAGAAGAAGATGAGTTTTTTTGTTACGGTATAACTGATTCAATTAATGTTGAATTAAATAAAATTACAAATATTGCAGCACCAACAAGTGCAAGTGTTGTAAAAGTTAAAAATATAAAAGAACCCTCCAAAATAGGTCAGGCTTTAAATGTAGATTATGTTATTTCTGGCAATCTTATGAAAATGGGAGATCAATTTAGACTTTCATTAAATATGTTTAACATTATCAATTCAAAAGAAGTTTGGTCTGATCAATGGGAGGGTAAAACTGACACTCTATCAGAGATAAAAAATGATATTTTAATTAAAATCTTAGACTCATTAGATATATCAATACCTGAAGAATTAAAAAAACAAGCTGCAAAAGAGAAAGCGATTGACCCACATGCATACGAATTACTGATGAAAGCAAAATATGCGTATATAAATGCATCAAGTGCTTCAGATTTAGATATAGCTGCAGCTCTATTCAAGCAGGCTTTTGATATTCAGCCAAGCTATATAACAGCTAGAAACTTTTATGCTTTTATTCAATTCAGACTTAAGAAAACTGATGAAGCAATTAATATTTTAGAAGAAGCTGAAAATATTGGAAAGAAAAATAAAGATGATATTGGGCTCGCTACTATCTATGATACATTTGGAATGATATACAAGCAAATGGGTAAATATTCTAAAGCTGTTACTTATTTAAAAGAAGGCTTAAGAATTGCAACTATTAATGAAATTTTATCTAGAGAGGCTAATATTTTAAACACTTTAGGACAATGCTACACTCAAATGACACAATTTGAAGAAGCAATAGAGTATTTAAAGCGTTCTATAAATCTTAAAAGACAATTAGATAGACCATCAATAGAAATTTCTAATAGTTTAGGTAATTTAGCGGATGTGCATAAAAGAATAGGCGATTATGCTAAAGCTATTAGTTTAAGAGAAGAGAGTATTGAAATTGCTAGAGAAAAAAGCCAAGTAATGTTAGGACGCTCATTGTCAAGCTATGCAAATCTACTCTATTATATAGGAAGAACTGATGAGGCTCATAAACAATATTTAGAAGCATCAGATTTGTGTAAAAAGTTTAAAGATTTTGCAACATTAGGAATTATATATAGACATTTGGGGTTAATTGAATTAAATAAAAACGACCCTGAAAAGTCAATAAAATATTTAAATCAAGCAAATCAAATACATCAAGAAAGTAAACATCAGATTGCAATGGATACAACCACATTATTTTTAGCTCAATCCTATTTAAGGAATGATGATTTAGAAAATGCTACTAAATACATTGACCAAGCAGTTATGTTAACAAATAGAAGACGCCATTCCGATAAATCACAAGGTTTTGATGAATATTATACTTTACCATCAAGGTGTGTTGAAGTATTAATTAATGCAAAAAAAAATGAAGTAAAAAATAATGAGCTGGATGCTATATTAAATGAAATAAAAACATTACATCAAGATAAACATAAAGGCAGAGAATTATGGTGGTTAGCACAAGCATATTATTTGGCAAAAGATTTTCAAAAATCTCAAGAATGTCAAAAGTTAGCGCAAGATGAATTATATAGAAAAGCTGATCGAATCAGAGATGAAAAAATTAAAAAAGATTATTTAGAGTTACCCCCCTTACATAAAGAAATTTTTATGAAGATGGAAGATGTAGATTTAGTAAATACTAAAGATAACACTGTAGTAGAAGAAGATTTAAGTAAAAATGATAATCTAACAATTTTCAAGTTTTGTCCAAGCTGTGGATTTAATAATGAAAATTTATTTAAATTTTGCCCCGCATGTGGAAGTTCATTAACTGCAGAATGATTGGCTGAAAAAATGAATACTTATATTATGTTTACAGATATGGTAGGTTACAGTAAACTTACAGGTGATGATCAAAATTTAGCCTTAGAATTACTTAAGGAACATGATAAAATTATTGAGCCAATCATTGAAAAAAACGAGGGATCTATTGTTAAGCGTATTGGTGATGCCATTGTTGCCATTTTTAATAAGTCAGAAAAAATTATTGATAGCTCTATAGAAATACAAACTGCATTAAAAAAGCGAAACATTAGTAATACTAAATCTAGACAAATTATAATTAGAATTGGATTACACTATGGAGATGTAGTATTAAAAAATAATGAAGTATATGGATTAGGCTATGATATTGCATCTAATATTGAACCAATAGGTGAATTTGGCGGAATTGCATTGAGTCAAGAATTGTATGAAAAATCATATTATAATAATGAACTAGTCATTAAAGGTTCAAACAATCATTTTTTTGTAAGGCCTATTGCTAAATTTACATTTAAAGTGTGTTCTGATAAAATCAAAGTATATAAACTTTATTTAAGCTTATTAGATTGGTATGATGAATCTAATTCAGAAGCGCATTCATATTTAGTAAAACAAAATATTAATGAAAATATATATGAAATTATCAATGATGATTATATTAACAAAAATACTAAACATTTAAAAATAGGACTTAACTTCTTAGAAAAGCACAACCTATCTTTATCTATTTACCATTTACAAATGTATTTAGAAAATAATCCTAATGATGCCAAAGAAATTCAACTGAAAATTATTCATATATTTTGCAGTATTGGTTTAGCTAGAATGGTTGATAGATTAAGCTCTGAGATTCCTAATAGTAGCTATAACGATTTCATTA
Organism: uncultured bacterium; assembly: GCA_964646655.1. Classification (GTDB taxonomy): domain Bacteria; phylum Fidelibacterota; class Marinisomatia; order SCGC-AAA003-L08; family D37C17; genus TMED6. Next base: position 203 of record CAZYFB010000106.1, on the reverse strand, counting down.
AAGGGTTAAATTATTTTAATAAAAAAGAATTACCTTTATCACAAATACACCTAGAAAAAGCTATAGAAGAAAAAATAAATAATTCCTATTTGGGCGACTCAATTTTATACTTATTATTAATTTATTTTAAAAATGAAGATTTTGATAAAGGGTTAGATTTATTAAGTTTCCATGATAAGTTTTTCAAATCACACTATTTAAAA
>CAZYFB010000105.1:0-4378 GCA_964646655.1 uncultured bacterium | reverse complement strand
ATAAATTAATCATATTAAAAATACTCAATCAAATTTGATTCTTTGCTAATTTTAAAAATTTCTTCGTTTTCTAAAACATCATTTAAAGTCTTAATAGTATCTTTTGTTTTAGTTTTTATAATGATATTATTATTGAAACAGCTCACAAAACTAAAATGTTTACTTTGATTTATTTTAGTTATAGCAAGTTCTGGATTTTTAACTGTTATCAACCATTTTTGACTTTTCTTTAATTGATTGCTTAACGAAACTGAATCAGAACAAAAGCCATCTTTAAAAACGGTAAAATCAGTACAAAGCTCTTCTACATCTTTAAGATTGTGAGTACTTAGACAAATTGTTTTGCCTTGTGACTTAAGATTTTTAATTAAACTAATCATATCATTGATACCATTTGGATCTAAACCATTATTTGGTTCATCTAAAATGAGAATTTTTGGATTATGAAGAAGCGCCTGTGCAATTCCAAGTCTTTGTTTCATACCATATGAATAAGCACTGACTTTATCTTCTGATCGATGTTTTAATTCAACTAATTCTAAAACTTCATTGATTCTATTATAATTTACATTGGATATTCTAGCTAAAATTTCTAAGTTTTTTCTAGCACTTAAATATTCATAAAATGTTGGTGCTTCTATTAAATAACCAAATTCTTTTCTAAGAATCATATCATTTTTTTCAATTTGATTACCTTTGTAGATAATTTCACCACTCCAATCATATATTAGACCTGGCAAAATTTTCATAAAAGTTGATTTTCCGCTACCATTTGCTCCCAATATTCCAAATATTGAATTTTCAGGTATTGAAAATGATATATCTTTAAGAGCCTTAACTTGATTGTAGCTTTTCACAATATTTTTGAATTCAAGAATCATAAATTAATTATTTGAATTCGATTTTATAATTGTTACTGAAATTATTTTAAACATCAATCCATACAATAAAGAAATTGATGCAATTGATAAAGATTGTAAAAAAGATGCTAATTTAAATTCACCATTGTATAAGGAAATACCAAAACCCATAGAGATAAGACCAATTAAAAAACTTAACCATGATATAGGCATAACAATCTTTTTAAAAAAATGTAAACCTTTTTTATCTAAAGCGAATTTACCATTTATATATACAGAAAGAAAATATGATGGAAACAGTACTACTATGAGGCTTTCTAAATTCCAAAAATAAATTACCTTAAATCCATATGTCATGCTCGACAAAAACATTGATAGATATATTATTAACACAGCAAATGCTAGACTGACTATTTTTGAAATCATTTTGTTCTCCTTAATTTAAAATTAAATTTATAAGATTTATTACATCTAGTACATTAATAGCTCCATCAAGATTTAAATCAGCTTCAGGTAAATATGAATTATCATCTAAGATTACATTTACCATTAATACAACATCAAGAACATTCAATGTATTGTCATTATTTAAATCTCCATTGAGAATATTTTGAATATTACTTATTTTCAAAAAACCAAATCTTCCATTATCAACAGCAATGATTGCACCTCCATCATCAGTCAAAGCAATATCTTCTCCTGCCCAATCATAATTTTGATTTGATACATCTAGAGATGAAAAAGTTTCCTGCCAATCAATATTACCTTGATTGTTAAATTTAATTAAATAAGCATTCCAAACATCTGAACAATCGTTACCGTTACACTCTGAATAAGCATATTCATCACCAGTTCCTGCAATAGTAACACAACCACCATCATTTGTTGCTTTAATTCCCCAAGCTTCATCATGAATATATTGAGGATTAAATCCTCTAGGATTACCAACTTTTCTATCCCAAATTAAATTTCCATCGAAATCTAATTTCATTGTATAGGTATCCCAATTTTCTGTCCCAGATAATGTGTGACCAGCCAAGAAAATACTCCCATCGGAACTTACATCCATTCCAAAACAATGATCGTAATTATTTCCACCATATTCATTGTGCCATATTATATTACCATCTAAGGACATTTTTATAGCCTTGAAATCAAGAGCCTCTTCTGTAAGCCCAGATATAATTAAATGATCATTTAAATATTTTACTCTGTATGCTTGTGAAATGTATTGATTTAAATTCAAACTACTTATTTCATTTCCATCATAATCAAGAAACATCATATAGCCTTGACCTTCCGCATAAAAAGTATTGTTAGAATCTTGAGCATATCTATAACCTACAACAGCAATGCCGTTTGGAGTCCAGGCTGCATGTTCAAAAGCATCTGTACCACCATTATTAAATGTTTGAGTCCAAATTACATCACCTGAATTTTTATTTAGCTTTATCAGTGAACTATTTCTATTTAGAGCTCCACATACTAAATAACCATCTTCCAATTCAATGGCACTATTGCCTAGATTATGACCTCCGGAATTAATTTCTTTGCTCCACAGAAATTGACCCTCTGAATTAGTTTTAACTACTAATATTTTTGAATTTGGTAAAAAATTTGTTTCACCAATTTGTAAAAAACCACCATCATCACACTTGATGATAAAATGACCATGTGACTCTTCACCAGAACCATTGTAACTAGTAAACCAATCAATATCAGGTTGAGCATTTAATAAAGAAAGTAATAAAACTACTTTAATCAATTTATTCATAATATTTATCTCCCTAAAATGTTATTCAAGATTAGTACTATATCCTGAATGTTAAGACCTCCATCAAAATTTATATCACCATTTATATCAAAGATTTCCTCTAAAATAAAATCAATAATGATAATTAAGTCTAAAATATCTAAAATTCCATCACCACTGATATCACCAATTGGATCTTGATCTTGCATCCATTGATTATATAATTCTTGAAGTAAATCTATAGGCTCATTTCCATTACTTGTATTGTTTACATTTAAATCTAAATAATAATCATCTTCTTCATCTAATGGTTTAGCAACTCTTATAAAAGCTGAAAGTGAAGAAGTATTATTATCAAGACATCTGCTATCAGCACCAGCTACATTTGCACCTTGTAATGCAGCCATCAATTTATCAGTGAAAGTACCGATAGTTTCATTAAAACTTTGCTCCATTGACAATAAAATATTTTCATCTAATAGAATATTACCCTGAATTGCATAATTTGGACCCAGTATATGATCTTTATAATCCATACAATTTGATCCAGTATATGCCGCTGATCTACCATCATTATATATATCAACAATTCCGTATTGTCTAATTGTAGGATTGTTACTTACATCATTTTCAACAATGTAATCAATAATTTCATTTGGACTTAAACCTAAATCCATCATATCGCTAGCCATAATCTGATTATAACCACTCCAATAAGATTGTGTATGGATTGCACCCACTCCAGGATGTATGTCACTAATTATAATTGAGCCTGCAATACATGAAGCACCCGCACTTCCGACTAAACCATTTTCTAAATCAACCGCCACAATTGAAAATGTTGAAAAACTTAAACTCGCAAAAATAAGTGAAATGTATTTAATCATAAAATTCATATCCAAATTTAGTTAAAAATAAAATAACAGATACTAGAAATATTATTGTACAATGAATGCACGTTTTGCACGTTATAATTTATTTATAAAATCATAATTAATACAATAAAAAAGTCTTTCAATTTAAATTGTTTAAAATTATTTGTAAATTTTACTATTGAATTAAGATTTTTTATGAAAAAAATATCTCTACTTATAAATACCATCTTTGAATTATTAAATCCGATTAATAATATCAAATCTTTGAACTTTAATGTCAAAGAAAATATTTTTTCAGGTATTACTATTGCTATAATTGCTTTGCCTTTAGCATTAGCATTCGGTGAAATATCAGGTTTAGGACCAATAGCAGGAATTATTGGGGCAATATGTGGTGGACTTTTAGGTGGATTATTTGGAGGTAATATATATAGTGTCAGCGGGCCTACTGCACCAACTTCCTCTCAAATAGCAACATTTATGGGAGCCTATTTAGTTAGCACTACTTCAAATCCCGATTTTGTAGCAATTTTCTCTATTATTTTTCTTAGTGGTTTAATAATGGTAATTATAGCTTTACTAAATGTATCTAAATATATTCAATACATCCCTTATTCAGTAGTTTCAGGTTTTATGTGTGGTATTGGAATAATTGTTATTTTAAGTCAAACAAAAAATTTTTTAGGAATACAGCAATATAACTTTAGTGATATAAATTATAACGTCTTAATGGTTTCTATCCCAACATTTATCATTTTATTATTATGGCCATTAATCAAAAAAAATTTTAACTTTATAAATAAAATACCTTCACCGCTTATTGCTCTAATTGTAGGAACAATAATTTCTTATTTACTTAATCTTGATATTCCTTTGATTGGTGATAAAAT
>CAZYFB010000104.1:0-4519 GCA_964646655.1 uncultured bacterium | reverse complement strand
AATTGTTCTACTTTGCATCAGTTATCATGTTCTATAGTCTTGTAAGCATCAATAATTTTCTTGACCAATGGATGACGAATTACATCTTTATCATCTAAATAAATAATTTCAATTCCCGTGGTGTTTTTTAAGATCAAAAGAGATTCTTTTAAACCTGAAATCATACGTCTAGGTAAATCAATTTGTCCTGGATCACCAGTCAAAAGAAATTTTGCATTTTTTCCCATTCGCGTCAAAAACATTTTCATTTGAGCATGGGTGGTATTTTGTGCCTCATCTAAAATTACAAATGCATTATCCAATGTACGACCACGCATAAAAGCTAAAGGTGCAATCTGAATCGTTTTCTTTTCAATATAACTCTGAAGTTTTACAGCTGGTATCATATCACGTAGAGCGTCATATAACGGCTGCATGTAAGGGTCCAACTTTTCATTTAAATCCCCTGGTAAAAATCCTAAATTTTCTCCTGCTTCTACTGCAGGTCTAGTTAATATTATTCTCTTTACTTGTTTTTCTTTTAGGGATTTTACAGCCAGTGCAACACCTGTATAAGTTTTTCCCGTACCTGCTGGTCCTATTGCAAAAACCATATCATTTTTATTCATCGACTCAACAAGTCGTTTTTGGTTAAATGTTTTTGCTTTAATAATTTTTCCACCTACTCCATGAAGAATTTGAGTCTCTGTCCCCCCGTTAAATTCTATATTATTCTCTTTTCCATCAAAAACAACTCTTTCAATGATTTCATCGTTTAAAACATTAAACTTTCCAAAATGAGAGATAAGCATATCAACCCTTTTACTAAATTCTGTAAGAATTTCTTCTTTACCATATGCTTTCAAATTATTGCCACGTGCAACAATTTTAATTTTGGGAAAATAATTCCGAAGCTTATCGATATTTGTGTTTTGATAACCAAAAAACTCCTGGGGATTTACTTCTGAAAGGTCAATTTTTATTTCATTCAAAGGATACTAGGTTAAAATGAATTATTTTTGATGCCAGAACATGTAGTAGCATATATAAAAATAGAATATTTTTACGTAAATCGTAAGATAAAAACGACTTTATGGTCTTCGTGACATTAACTACAGATTTTGGACATAAAGATTATTCCATATCAGTAATAAAAGCTGCATTATTGGAAAAAATTCCTGATGTTAGTATTATTGATATCTCTCACGAAATAAGTCCTTACAATATTTCAGAAACAGCATACATATTAAAAAGCGCATACAAAGCATTTCCAAAAGGAAGCATTCATATTGTTGGGGTGGAATCGGAATTTACTCCTGAAAATATGCATATTGTCATGCAACTTGAAGGACACTATTTTGTTGGTGCAGATAATGGAATTTTTTCATTAATAAAAGAAGATATCAAACCTGATAAATTAGTATCAATAAATATTCACAAAACAATCAGTAGTTCTTTTCCAGTTCTTGATGTTTTTGTTCAAGTAGCATCACATATTGCCAGAAACGGAACTCTAGAAGTTATTGGTAGCCCGATTAAAAAAATCCGAGAACTAACCAACGTTAAACCTGTGATTAGCAAAGATGGAAGTCGAATTATAGGTAGTGTAATCTATGTAGATAATTATGGGAATGTAATCACCAATATCACTAAAAACTTATTTAAAGAAATAGGAAAATCAAGAGATTTTACAATTAATGCAAGAACAGTAAAGTTTAGAAAAATATACCTGAGTTATAGCCAAGCAATTGACTTTAATCTTCCAAAAGAAGATCGTGAAGAGGATGGGAAAAAACTGGCTTTATTTAACACATCAGGTCATTTGGAGCTAGCTATATACAAAAGTAATCCTCATACTGTGGGCAGTGCAAGTTCTCTTTTTGGACTTGATTATAGAGATTTAATTAATATACAATTTGAATAGCATGTGGAACATCGCCAAAAGAGAATTACGGTTGTACTTTAGTCAAATGACAGGATATTTGATAGTCATTATTTATCTTCTTTTTACGGCTCTTCTCTTATGGTTTTTCAACAATCCCTACAATTTACTTAATTCGGAATTGGGGAGTTTTTCACCCTTCTTTGAATTAACGCCTATTTTATTTCTTTTTTTAATTCCTGCAATAAGTATGCGTACTTTTTCAGAAGAATTTTCCCAAGGGACTTTTGAACTTCTAATCACGAAGCCTTTGAGTTCGCTTCAAATTTTTGGAGGCAAATTGATAGGTGTATTATTAGTTTTGATCATTATCATAATCCCAACCTTCTTTCATGCAGCCTTTCTTGACAGTTTACTTCAATTGGATTCTGAATTAGATTGGGTAATCATTATTAGTTCCTATGTTGCTCTAATCTTTTTAGCCATTTTATTTGTGATTACTAGCCTATGCTCTTCTCTTATATTCCAGAGTCAAGTTGCTTCATTTTTAGTAGCAGTTTTAGGATGTTTTATTCACTTTTACTTTTGGTCTTTTATGGCAGATTTAAGTCAAAATTTAAACTTTTATAATTTGATTAATAGTCTTAGCGCTCAATTACATTATAATGGACTAAGTCGAGGTGTAATTGCTCTTGAAAATATTTTATATTTTATAGGTCTTTCTATAACCTTTTTTCTCCTAGGAGTTCAACTCATTCAAAAAAAGAAAAGTTAAATGCGAAGCTTTCAAAAACCCCTTTTTGTATTGCTGGCAACACTTCTTTTTGTAGAGATAAGTCAGGATTTTTCGATTCAAAAAGACCTTACAGCTGACCAGCGATACAGTCTATCAGAGACAACTATTCTTCAATTAGAGGCCTTAGAGGGACCCTTGCGAATTGATGCTTTTCTTACCGGCGAGCTGCCAGGTTTATACCGTGACTTATGGAGAGAATTAAATGTTTTACTCAATCAAATGCAATTTCACACAGATGAACTTATTATTCAATTTAATAACCCTAATGAAATTGGTTCGAATGAGCAAGTTATTCAAGAAATGCTAAGTTACGGAATGTCTCCTGAAATAGTGATTGAAACTAAAGATGGCAAGCAAAGTGAAAGCACCGTATTCCCATGGATGATTATCAACTACGGTGAAGTTTCAGAACGTGTTTTTCTATTAGATAAGCAATTTGGAGATACAGAACGTGATAAAATTACTCGTTCAATTGAGCAGATAGAATATTTAATTTTAGATGGTATTCAAAAAGTTACCCTCAAAGATAAACCAAATTTAGCTGTTTTAACTTCACATCAAACCTCTGATAATTTAAAATTGGCTGATATGCTTCAATCACTCAAACCCTACTATAACTTAGCCTCATTTGATTTAAAAAATCCTAAGACTACTCCACTTCAAAGTTTAAATAACCTTAAACGTTTTGATGCTCTTCTTATAAGCAACCCAAACGAACCTTTCAGTCAGGAAGAAAAATACATATTTGATCAATATGAATTGCATGGGGGCGGAATTCTTTGGATGATCAATGGAATTGGAATTAACCGTGACAGCTTATTTAAAAACTCAGGTACAGCCTATGGATTTCCTTTGGACTTAAATTTAGATGATTATTTTTTTAATCTCGGAATTCGACTTAACAAAGTGTTGGTTCAAGATCTTTATTGTGCACCACTGGTTTTAGCAAGAGGAAATCAAAAAAACACCCAATACGTACCTTACCCATGGCCTTATTACCCCTTGCCTATCCCTGAGTCTAATCTAATTGGTCAAAGCGTGGGTCCAGTTCTCACTCAATTTACCAGTTCTTTAGACTCATTGACAAATAATTTAAGTAAAAAAGTCTTATTACAAACTTCAGCTTTTACTAAAACAGATGGAGTCCCTTCCTTACTTTCGTTAGAACAAGCTACCCAAAAAATTCAGCCAAATAAATACAATGAACCTTCAAAAATTCTTGGAATCTTGGCAGAAGGGTATAATAAGTCTCTTTTTGCGAATCGAATTAGACCCATTAATTATGATAAACATCAGGAGGAAGGAAGTCATAAGATTATAGTTTTTTCAGATGGAACTATAGGGGAAAATCAAATTGACAAAGGTGCTCCAATAGAATTGGGTTATGACAAATGGACGAATAATTATTATGCAAACAAACAGCTTTTAATAAATTCTGTTCATTATTTAACTGGAAACAAACAAGGGTTAATGATACGCCAAAAAAAATGGAATTTTGCATATCTAGATTCCCAAAAGATTGCTGCTAAAGACAATATTTGGAAACTAGTAATCCTAATAGGCCCTATATTAATATCAATTATTTTTGGATGGTTTGTCCAAAGAAAAAGAAGTAAACATTTATTGAGCTGAATGTTAATAAGTTTGTTTTAAGAATCAAAGCATTTAAAATATATTTGAAGTTGAAGTTAATGATCATTTAAAAAGGTTGATTAACGACTCTAAACGAAGATTTTTTTTCATAAAATATAATTAATTCAGAATTACAAATGAAATTTATCGTTTCAAGTGCCGCACTTCTCAAAGAGCTTCAAATGTTAGGGGGAGTTATCAACAATACCAATACCCTACCAATTTTAGAT
>CAZYFB010000103.1:0-4520 GCA_964646655.1 uncultured bacterium | reverse complement strand
TTCAATAGTTTTTAATATAGAATTAGGACCATTTTCAACTATTAAATTACAAATATCAAGTACTTTACGCATTAAATCTTTAGATTCAAAAATATTATCAACTAAACCTAAATTATGAGCTTCTTGTGCTGAGTACATTTTTCCAGTAAGCAATATTTCCATAGCTTTACCTTTTGATACAACTTTAGGTAAACGTTGAGTGCCTCCAAAACCAGCTATTAAACCTAATTTTACTTCAGGTTGACCAATATATGCATTTTTTGATGCATATCTCATATGACACGCTAAGGCAAGCTCACAACCACCTCCAAGAGCATATCCATTTATAGCTGCAATTACAGGAATATGTAAAGATTCGATAGTAGAAAAAATCTTTTGCCCTAACTTCGAATGATTAGCTGCATCTACTTTATTCATTAAACTCATTTCTTTAATATCAGCACCAGCCACAAAAGCCTTTTCACCTGATCCAGTAATAATGAGACATTTAATTTTTGAGTTATCTTTTATACTATTAATAAATGAATCAAACTCCAATAAAACTTTGGAATTTAGTGTGTTAAATAATCCATTTTGAATTTCAATAATTGTTATAGAGTTATCATTTTTTATATTTAAATATTTCATTTTTTTGAAAAACCTCCAGAAAAAATTAACATAACAGTAAATATTTCTAATCTACCTAGTAACATTAAGAATGAAGCTAATAATTTAGCTGGTGTTCCTATATTTTGCCAGTTTTGAGACGGCCCAATCTCCCCTAAGCCAGGACCAATATTACCAATAGCTGATGCAGATACTGACAAAGATGAAGTAAAATCTAAGCCTAGACACGCAAATATAAATGCAGCAAATACAAAAATAAATATATAAAATAAATAAAATCCCAATGTATTACTAACAACCTCTTCTGGAATTTTTTTTGATCCTATTTTAATATTAAATACACCTTTTGGGTGTAATAATTTTTTTAGCTCTCTTAATAAAAATTTAAAAACAACAATGGTTCTTATAATTTTAATTGCACCAGTAGTTGAGCCTGCACAACCTCCAATAAAAAATAAGATAAAAATCATTGTTTGTGAAGTGTAACCCCAAGTTTCGTAATCAATATTTGTAAAACCAGTTGTTGTCAACAAAGATGTAGCAGTGAATAAAGAATTTCTTAAACCTTCTTCAAAGATACCTTCTCTAAATAAATATTTCGAATAATTATCTATAAAAAAGATAGAAAAAAATAATAATAATAAAGAAACATACACTTTAAATTCACGATCTTTAAAATATTCAACCTCGCCTCTTCTTATAGCTAAATAATGTAAAGAAAAACTGGATGCTGCTATTAACATAAACAGAATTATAGTATATTGAACAATAGGCTGATATGCACCTATACTATTTGGATTTGTTGAAAAACCAGCTGTTGCTATTGTTGTAAATGAATGAGTTATAGAATCATAGAAAGTTAATCCTTCAATCATTAAAACTATAGTTTGAATTATAATTAGACCAAAATATATTGTCCACAATAGAGTAGCAGTTTGCTTTACTCTGGGAGTTAATTTATCAGCTACAGGTCCCGCTACTTCAGCTCTAAATAGTTGCACACCACCAAAACCCATTAATGGTAAAATTGCGATACTAAAAACAATAATACCTATACCACCAATAAATTGAATAAAACTTCTCCAAAACATTAATCCTCTTGGAATATTTGAATAATCTTCAAATGCAAGAATTGTAGCTCCAGTGGTTGTTAAGCCAGAAATAGACTCAAAAAAGGCATCTATATAATTTTCAAATGGTCCACCATAGAAATAAAAGGGTAAAGATCCAAAAATTGTCATCATAACCCAACTAAAGGTAACTAATGTATAGCCATCTTTATGAGATAAATCAACCCTATCCGTATCTTTAATTGTTATATACGGAGAAATTTTTAAAAACTGAATTTGTGTAGTTATTATAAGAAATAAACCAGAAATAGATGTTATCAGACTAGCGTTAAGAATTGATGTCAAATCATCGCTATTATCAATATAACTCCATACTGCACTAAAAATCATAGATACACCTAAGAAAAGAAGGACGTATCCAAGCATATTAAATATTCTTTTATTTATCATATAACTGTTTAGAAAAGCTGTTCTGCTTTATAAATATCTTCGGATTTTGTGAAAAATAAAAGTTCATCACCAATTTTTAAGTCTGTATTTCTTATAGGTATTATAATTTTATCATTTCTTTTAATGGCAGCTAAACAAATTTCACTAGGTAAATCAGAAATTGTCAATTCTTTTCTTAAATATTCAGAGTTTTCATTAACTAGTATCTCAACTGATTCAACATCAATTTCGTCAAATCTTGAAACAGCTAATTTATCTTCATCACTTCTTATAATTTTAAGTACTTCGTTTACAGCAGAAGTGTTTTTACTTATAACTGCATCAACACCAATTCTTCTTACAACTTTAAAATAACTTGTACTATTAATATGCACAATTACTTGTTTTACACCATAATGCTTCATCAATAAAGATGACATGATATTTATTTGCTCATTCTCAGTTAGTGCAATAAAACAATCTAATGAAGAAATATTCTCTGATTCTAAAAAATCAATATCTAGCCCATCATCTGTAAGAACTAATGTATTTTCTAATTTATCGTTTATTTGTTCAGCTTTTTCTGAATCTTTTTCTAGTAATTTTACATCGTAGTCATCCTGTAAATTAGCAGCTAACAATCTACCAATTTTACCACCACCCATTATCATAATATTTTTTACCTTAAAAGATGATTTACCACACATTACCTGAACTTTTTCTACATGAGATGAAGGAACAGCAAAATATGCAATATCATTAACAGCATATTTTGTTTGACTATGGGGTATAAAGGTAGAATCACCTCTACATATAACTGATAATTTATGTGGAATGAATGGGTTTGAAATTTCAACATTTTCCATTGTTCTACCAATTAAGGGTGAAGATACATCTAATAAAACACCTACAAGAGTAATTTTATCTTCTTTAAAAGTTTCGATATCTAAGCTAGATGGTTGAGTTATAATTTTAGTAATTTCATCTCTAGCTGCTTTTTCTGGAAAAACGATGTGATTAATACCAAATTGGGAAGGATCAGTTATTGATTTTTTTCCATACTCTGTATTTCTTAATCTGCATATAACTTTTTTAGCACCACGTTCTTTACCAACCTTAGAAGCAACTAAATTAACTTCATCAATACGCGTTAGAGAAATTAAATAATCAACTTCATTCATTTCTATTTGTTGTATTATTCTTTGAGAACATCCGTCACCCTCAATTACTCTAGCATCAATATTATTAATAACCTTTTGACACTTATTGGGATCAATATCAATAACTGTTATATCATGATCTTCTTTACTTAATGACTTTGCAAGGTTAAAACCAACCTCACCTGCGCCTATAATTACAATATTAAATTTCATAAAATTTTATACTAAAAAACACCTTTACACTAAAGATATATAATCAAAATTATTAGAACATTTTAATTTATTGATTATAAAAACTAATAACAAAATATTTAGAATAAAAAAAAGCCTCATTTAAATGAGGCTTTTTAATTTTAAATAGAGTATTAAACTATTTAATAAAAGTCATTTGTAATGTGTTTGTATAGTTTGGAGCACTCATTTTTAATATGTACTGACCACTAGCAACTTGCTGACCATCATTATTTAGACCATTCCAAATAACTTTGTAGCTACCAGCTTCTTTGTAGTCAGAGGTTAGAGTTTTTACTAAAGAACCACTCATATCATAAACATTTAATGTAACATTACCAGCTTGGGTAATATTAAAAGGTATTGTAGTTGATGGGTTGAATGGATTAGGGTAATTCTTCTCTAACGAAGTAACCTCAGGCATAAAGTTAACATCAAAAGATGCATCTCTTTCACATTCAACAGATACGCCGTTAGCGCCAGCTAAAATTAAATTAGAAATAGAAACATTTGAATTAGCTAGACCTTCTGTTGTATCAAAATTAATATTGATAACTGAGCTTATATCGTCATTAGAATTCATAATTTTATCACCTTGCATGCTAAACATAATAACTCTAGCTTTTCCAGGTTCAATAACCTTAGAGTAAACATCAGCTGAGTTTACTAATGATGTTATCTGACCTTCAGATAAGGCTAGTACGTTACTATCGTAATCAAGATCAAACTGAACACCATAGATATCTACATCAGAATGAATTGTTACTTCAACAGCATTTGGGTTGTTAGCTTCTTTAGATTTAATAATACCGCTAAACGATGTGTGAGCTAAACCTAAAGATAGTGTTAATACTATAAGTGTAAATTTTTTCATTTTAAATACTCCTTTGTTTAAAAACATTACAATGACATTAACTTTTCTGATATAAATTAAAATAACAATTATTATTATGCAACAGTTATTGACCATTTTAATGTAACAAAATATTTCAAATACGTTTATGTGAAATAAATCACATTATTT
>CAZYFB010000102.1:0-4576 GCA_964646655.1 uncultured bacterium | reverse complement strand
TTTTAGAGCATAGTCTAACATGTAAAGGTACCTGCTCTCAAAAAGATTAAGAGGCAATCTACATTTTGGTAAAAGAAGTGCATTATTTAAAGGAAAAACTGGAATTGTAGAAGGTAATTTATCCAGATTTTTCTCAAAATTATAAGTATCCAATGTTATCTCCATAAGTATTATAAGATATATGAATTTTATCAATTAAATCATATTGATTTAAATTTATAATTTTTGATACAAATAAACTTATATCCTTAGCCGAATAAAACTCTAAACTATCAATATTATATTCAATTAAATCATAAATAATTTCATTTTTCATAAATTTATTTCCTTCAAAAATGAATGTATCATAATGATTTATTTTTTTTTTATTTGAATAAGATGATAAATAATAAATACCACAACATATAAAAATTAATATAAATATATTTATAAAATTTTCTTTCAAACTATATCCTTAAGCTGTTCTTTAGTAAAACCCATAAGCTTTACTTCTAACTCTAAATTGACTTTAAATTTATTATAAACCTCAGCTTTAATAATTTTAATTAAATCTGTAATATTATCTGAAGTTGCGTTTCCATGATTAATAATAAAATTAGCATGCTTTGTAGATATTTCAGCATCTCCTTTTTTTAAACCTTTTAACTTTGCTTGGTCAATTAAATATCCTGCAGCTGTTCCATTTTTCGGATTTTTAAAAATACTACCTGCAGATCTATATTGTAATGGCTGATTATTTCTTCTAGATTGTGATGCTTTATCTTTATTGATTTTAATTTCATTTATATCACCTGTTTGAAATTGAAACTTAGCTTCAACTACAATTTCATTTTTAGGTATATTTGAATATCTATAAGAAAATTCTAAATCTTCTTTCATATAATTTTTTTCAATTCCTTCTAAGGTAATACATTTAATACTTACTAAATAGTTTGAAATTTCACTACCATAAGCACCAGCATTCATTATTAATGCACCTCCTAAAGTACCAGGAACTCCAATTAAACTTTCTAAACCTTTGACAGAGTTTTTAGTTAACGTTCTTACCATTTGTCCTAGCATAACGCCAGTTCCTGCAACGGTTTCAAATGAATCATTATAATCAAAATTTTTAAAGGATTTTCTTAAACATAAAACTATACCATCAAAACCATTATCACTAATTAACATATTAGAACCTGAGCCCATAAAAAATATTTTGATATTATTTTTACAAGCATAATTTAATATTTTTTTTAAATCATCAATACTTGATGGATAAATAAATATTGATGCTAATCCACCAACCCCAAAAGTAGTATGCTTTTTTAAAGGTTCATCAAATAAAATTTTAGAATCAACTAAATTGCAGATTTCTTTTTTATGTAATTCCAACATTATTTAATAGCCTCAAAAATTATTTCATTTTGCTTGTAAATATCACCTGCACCCATAGTAATAATTATATCTCCATCATTGTAAATATCTTTAATTTCATTTGGAAGCTTTTCAATATCTTGATTGTAAATTATATTTTTATTTCCAAGGGATAACATTTCATTATAAATAAGCTCACTTGTCACATTTTTAATAGGCTTTTCTCTAGATGGATAAATATCAACAATAACTGAAAAGTCACTTATAGCTAAGGCTTTAGCAAACTCTCTATAGAAACTACGTGTTCTAGAAAATAGATGAGGTTGAAAAACAGTAATCACCTTATTTTTATAAGATTTTTTTATTGCAGATATTGAAGCTTCAACCTCTGTTGGATGGTGAGCATAATCATCAATTAATATTGTTCCATTTTCCAATTGATTTTTTATTTCTAATCTTCTTTTAACGCCATTATATTTTTTCAAACCATTGACAATATCTTTAATATCTACATTTAAATATTTTGCTATTGTAATTGCAGCAAGGCTATTTAAAATATTATGATATCCAGGTACATTTAGATTAATATCACATAAGAATTTTTTATTTTCATATAATTTATATGATAATTTGAATTCTGAAAAAAGTATATCTATTGCTCTAAAATTAGCTTCTTCTGATAATCCATATGTTTTATATGATCTTTTTAACCTGCCAATTATATCTTTAATATTATCATCATCAATGCATAAACCAATAAAGCCGTTCAAAGAAGTTGAATTAGCAAAAGTAACAAAGGCATCTTTAACATCATCTAAGTTACTATAACAATCCATGTGTTCTAAATCTAAATTATTAATAATACTCATTGAAGGTTGCAGAGATAAAAATGATCTGTCAAACTCATCTGCTTCTACTACAATTAAATCACCTTTTCCAGATAGTGTATTTGATCCAAAATTATTAACTATACCACCTATTATAACTGTAGGATTAAGCCTTGCCTCAATTAATATACAACTAAGCATTGAGCAACTTGTTGTTTTACCATGAGTTCCTGAAATAGCAATACTTGTATCTTTTAACTTTATTAACTCTCCAAGCATTTCTGCTCTTTTTATAATTGGTATATTTTTTTTCTGAGCTTCTAAAATTTCGATATTATCCATTTTAACTGCAGAAGAATAAACAACTAAGTCTATGTTTTTAATATTTTCAATCTTATGTCCAATGCTTATACTAATCCCTAAATTTTTTAAATGATTTGTTCTTTCTGATTCATTTAAATCTGATCCAGATACTTTAAATCCATCATAATGAAGAAACTCAGCTATACCACTCATACCAATACCGCCAACACCAATAAAAAATATTTTCTTATTATTTTGTTTAATCATTTAATCTCAATCAAATTGATGACTTTATCTGCTATTTTAGTCTTAGCATCTTTTAAAATTAGATTATTAGCATTTCTACCTAAATCATTATCATTATTAAAAATTTCTAATATTTTTTTCTCAATAACATTATCTGCTAATTCTTTCTCTTCAATTAATATGGCAGCATTATTATCACTAAAATATCTAGCATTATGATATTGATGATTAGCAGCAGCTGTTGGAAGTGGCACTAAAATCATATTTTTTTTCAAAAGTGAAATTTCATTTACAGCCATTGCTCCTGCTCTTGATACAACAATATCTGATGCACCATACACATACTCCATTTTATCAATGAAATCTAATATTAAAATATTTTTATTAACTTTTAAATTTTTATACTTCGAATAGTTTTTTATACCACATTGCCAGATTAACTGATAATCATTATCAATATAAAATTGAAAATGTTCTTTAAAATGTTTATTAAATGCCTCTGAACCTTGACTGCCACCTATTACTAGTACTGTTTTTTTATGTTGATCTAATCCTAAATATTCACAAGCTTCATTTTTTTTAATTTCTTTCAAACTACTTCTTAAGGGTATTCCTGTATGTATCACATTTCCTTTAATGTATTCTTTAGTTTCCTTACTAGTAATACAAACACAATCTACATTTGCAGCTAATTTTCGCGTTGTAATTCCAGGGTAAGAATTTTGTTCATGTATAAGTGTTTTTATTTTTGTATTTAAAGATGCTAGCAATGGAATACCTGAAGCATAACCACCTGTTCCTATAATTGCTACAGGATTTATTTTTTTAATAATTAATTTAACTGTAACGTAAGATACTATAAATCTAAATGGAAAAAGAAAATTAGTAATTATATTTTTTATTGATAAAGTTCTTTGTATTCCCTTGATATTTAATAAGTAAAATTCTTTCTTCATTTTTTTTAGAATGTTTTTTTCTATACCATATTTAGATCCAATATATTTGATATTAAATCCTCTACTTTGAAGCTCATCACCAATTGCCAGTGCAGGAAATAAATGTCCACCACTTCCACCTCCAGCAATTAATATTATTTTATTTTTTTTATTTTCTACCATAATAAAATTTTGGGTTTAAATTTGACTGATTTTCTCTTGATATACACATCAAAATACCTATTGATATCATACTAAAAATTGTTTGTGAACCTCCATAACTAATAAATGGAATTGGAAGACCGGTAGTTGGTAAAATTTGCACAACGTAAGCAGAGTTTATAAGTAAATAAAAAAATATATTTATAGTTAAACCCATACTTAAAAACATATAAAATCTATTTGTTGATTCTTTAGATATTTTTAAACCTTGCAAAAATAAGAATGTAAAAAAAATAAATATAAAAAAAATCCCAATAAAACCTAGTTCTTCTCCAATTATAGCTAATACAAAATCTGTTTGCCCTTCAGGTATAAATCCATTATACTTAAAAGTACTATCTCCAATTCCATTGCCAGTTATACCGCCATTTGCTAAAGCAAGTATTGAATTTGAAGATTGGTGAGACTCTTCTAAACCAATCCAAAACTTTAATCTTTTTAATTGATACGGAAATCTCCATATTAAAACTATCAATGCGCATATACCGAATCCAAAAAGCCTAAAAATATTTTTTTTATTTAGACCCGCTATAAATAAAAGTGAAAATAAAATACTCGCTAACACAAGTGTTGTACTTAAATCAGGTTGATAAGCAATAATTGCCAAAGATATAAAAGCATATGGTATATAGTTATATAATAAAATTTTAGAATCATTTATATTTTTATAAAATTTATCAATAAATG
>CAZYFB010000101.1:0-4702 GCA_964646655.1 uncultured bacterium | reverse complement strand
TATATATATTAGTTTGAAATAGTAATAAATAAGTAAATATATTATTATTATTTTAAGGAAAATTATAAAATGAATAACTTCTTAATATTAATCATCTTTATTTCTCATATTTTTTCTTATGAAATATATAAAGAAATAAAAATAGAAAATGTAAATGATCAATTAGTATCTAACCTTCAATTGCTCAATGTTGATATAGATCATGTCCACATTGAAGATGATAATTCTATTAAATTTGCTATTTCAGAATCTGATTTACAAAAAATCGAAACATATAATATTCCTTATACAATCATTCACGAAAATCTTGAAGAGTTTTATGCCTCTAGATTAACCAATGATTATGAATCAAGAGATTTTGAATTAGGGTCTATGGGTGGTTATTATACTTTTAATGAAATTGTACAAAATTTAGATGAACTTCATCAAGATTATCCAAATTTAGTTGCTGAAAAGATATCTATAGGTCAAACGCTTGAAGGTAGAGATATTTGGGCTTTGAAAATGAGTGATAATCCAAATATCGACGAAGATGAAGCAGAGGTTTTATATACAGGCCTTCATCATGCTAGAGAGCCAATGAGTTATATGAATTTATTTTATTATATGAATTGGTTAGTAGAAAATTATGATACAGACCAAATGGCAAAAGATATACTTGATAATAGAGAATTGTGGTTTGTACCAGCCATAAATCCAGATGGATTAATATATAATCAACAGATTGCACCTAATGGTGGAGGAATGCAAAGAAAAAATGCTAGAGAAACATGCAATGGTGGTGTTGATGGTGTTGATTTAAATAGAAATTATTCATTTATGTGGGGTTTAGATAACCAAGGTTCCAGTCCTGATGGATGTGATGAGACATACAGAGGAACTGGTCCTTTTTCAGAGCCTGAAACTGCAGCGATTGAAGCATTTATTGAGGATCATGATTTTCCAGTAGCTTTTAATTATCATAGTTATAGCAATTTGTTATTGCATCCATTTGGATATACAGAGCCAAATCCAATGGACGAAGAAGATATACAAACTTTTACAGAAATAGGTGAAGAGTTAGTAAGTGTAAATGGATATTTACTTGGTACTGGTGTTGATATTTTATATGCTGTAAATGGTGAGGCTTGTGATTGGATGTATGGTCAACATGGCATATTTGCTTATACTCCTGAAGTTGGTTCTGGTCAGGATGGTTTTTGGCCTGCTACAAATAGAATAGTGCCACTTTGTGAAGAAAATCTATATGCCAATCAGTATTTAGCATTAGTTGCTGGCTCAAACTATAATTCTACTATCAGTATTCAAGATGAAACTTTTGTACAGGGTCAAAGCTATCCCTTAAATATATCAGTTAAAAATACAGGTCTAAGCGATTCATCTGGTGATGTTCAAATAGATGTTTTATCATCTGAAAATCTTATATTTGAATTATCTGAAATCAATATTGGTGATTTAGAATCTGGAGAAAATATTGATTTAGGTAATATAACATATTTTGAAGTATCTCAATCTACACCAGAAGGAACGGTTGAAGAAATTATTGTTAATGTATATGATGGATATAATGTTATTTCTAACAATTCCATATCGATATTAATTGGTGAGCCAGTAGTTATTGTAAATCAAGAATTTGAAGCCCAATCATCATGGACTGTTGGATCAGTTGATGATGATGCTACAGCTGGTATATGGGAAAGGGCAATTCCAAATCCAACTTACGATGATAATGGAGAAATTATACAACCAGATTTCGATCATACTGAAAATGGACAATATTGTTTTGTAACAGGTAATGCAGTATCTCAAAATGATAGTGAATTTGGATTTGGAGATGTTGATGGTGGAAAAACATCTTTAATATCGCCTCAATTTGATTTATCTGAATATTCTACTGCTGCTATTTCTTATTGGAGATGGTATTCTAATTCGGCCGCTGGTGGAGCAAATCCTGGTAATGATGTATGGAGAGTTGATGGTTCCAATGATGGAGGTAATACATGGGTTAGTCTAGAACTGACAAATGAAAATTCAAATGAATGGACTAAGCATCAATTTATATTAAATGATAATACAATTCCATTATCAAATCAAATGAAATTTAGATTTATCGCTGAAGATATTTTTTATGAAGATGATAATGGTAGTGGTGGATCAATTATTGAAGCTGCTCTTGATGATTTCCAAATTTTAGTGTTTAATGATAATCTATTAGGAGATTTAAATTACGATGGCAGTTTAAATGTTCAAGATGTAGTTATTATGATTAATATGATTCTAGGTAATATTGAATCAGATTTAATTGCTGATATTAATAATGATGGTGGAATTAATATTCAAGATGTTGTCATTCTAATAAATTCAATTTTAAGATAAGAATAGTTAATTGAAAATTATCTTTTTAAACATAATACTTTTTTTATCATTTTCAATTTCTAATCAAAGAATTGATTTTATAAGTGCAAACCCTTTTTCATTTAATGATATTATTACAAATCTTCAAGATCAAGAAAGTCAAAATGTTTATGGAAATCTAAAGTTTCCTGATAATTATGATTCAAATAAAAAGTATCCTCTTGTGATTGGTGTTGCGGGAAGCTTAGATTGGACTCCTCATAATTTTGAATATTTGGAAATGTATAGAAAATTAGGAATAGCAACTTTTGAATTAAATAGTTTTCAAAGTAGAGGAATTCAAACTACAGTAGGTTCACAAACTGAAGTTACTGTTGCAATGATAATTTTAGATGTTTACAAAGCATTCGAAGAACTAGCAAATCATCCTAATATAGATAAAGATAAAGTAGGTTTAACAGGATGGAGCTTAGGTGGGGTTGTAACATTATATTCAGCTTGGAAACCATTAAAAGATGCAATAGGAACAGATTTAAAATTTGCATCAAGATTAGCATTTTATCCATTATGTATAGCTATACCAAATAAAATTGATTTTGAGGATACTCCAACTCATATTTTAATTGGTGAAATTGATGATTGGACCCCAGCTGATGCATGTATTGAATATCAAAAAATTATGAACGACAATGGTTATGATTTTAATATTACTGTTTATGAAAATTCACACCATGGGTTTGATAGTGATGTAGAATTAACTTCCATTGAAAATGCATATTCATTCAATGATTGTAGATTAAAAATTAAAGATAATGGTATTGTTACAACAAAACGTTTAGGTTTTCCCTTAACAAACCCAACTTTTCAAGTAATAGCTTTAGCTTTCTGCGCTGATAGAGGAGCAACATTAGGTAAAAATCCTGTTACTAGAGAAAAGGCATTTTTATTTTCAGAACAATTTATTTCAAAGCATTTACTAAGCAAATAACATGTTTGAAAAATTACCTTTAGATAAAAGTTGGGAATTTCATAATAATTTTTCACTCTTAATGTTCATAGTTATTGTCTTATTAACGATAACTGGATATTATCTGCAAAAGAGAAATCATTTATCTTTAATAAAAAATATATCTTTATTTATTATTATGTTTTGTTTTTTTCAAGAGATAATAGATTATATTCATAGAGCATTTTTAGATCCGAGTTATTCAATTTCATGGCAAAAAGATTTACCTTTACACTTTTGTCACATTGCCTTTTATTTTTCTTTATTAGCCATATTTTTAAAATTTAGAAGTAAATCAAATAATAATGATATGTCTATAAAATCAATAAGAATTCAGTTTCTATTTGATGTTTCATTTTTACTAGGAATGACAGGAGCTTTACAAGGAATATTTACACCAGATTTTAAACATATTCATAATTATGTAGGCATTATATGCGCTCAACTTCAACATTCTCTTATTATTTTAAATGTTTTTTGGTTGATGTCAGCTTATAAGATGAGATTGCAATTTCATGGATTAATTTATACATATATTTTTATAAATTTAATTATTCCTTTTGCAATTATGATTAATACTTTTTTAGGTACAAGCTTTTCAGGTGATTTTGCAAATTATCTTTATGTAATGCAATTACCAAACGTTGATAACTTTTTATTAGATTTTGTCATAGATAAAAGTTTTCCTAATTTCTTACTTTATGTACAACCCCTTATTATAATGTATATATTAATATTATATGTTCCATTTTTTGTAATAAATAGATTTAAAAAAAAATAATGAAATATTTTATAGGCACCATATTTTTGAGTATTGTATATACACAGGTATTTTATACAAATTTACCTGATTCTACTGGAGTTTATCAGCCAATTATAATAGAGAATTGTATTGGGTTAGATATAGGTGATGAAATTGGATTATTTGATCAAAGTGGTCTTATTTCAAGTGATTGTAGTGATGATTATTCTGAAATATTGGTTGGTTCAGGTGTATATGACGGAAACCAAATAACAATTTCTGGTTTTGGTTCAATTGATTTTTGTGATTTTGAAAATGGATATCAATTACCAGGTTGGATTGGTGGGCATAATATTTCTATTAAGATTTGGGATGCGTCATCTAATACTGAGTTTATTCCTGAGGTGAATTATATTGTTGGAAGCGGCGAGTGGGGAGATATTTTTTCAGTAATTGATCAATTAATAGTAAATGAGCTTTCTGTTGGTATAGATAATAATTTTAATTTATTTAATATATACCCTAATCCATTTAATTCTACAATTTCGATAGAAATAAATAATAATTTAATTGATCCTTACAATATTAAAATATTTGAT
>CAZYFB010000100.1:0-4717 GCA_964646655.1 uncultured bacterium | reverse complement strand
AAACCTCCTCTAAAACCAAAGAATTCATCAAACCCTTGATCTAAAGGCCCATGATCAAGTGTCGCTCCCAGATGCCATTTTCCAATTAGTCCAGTCTTATAACCATAGGATTTTAAATGCTCAGCAATTGTAATTTCTTTAAGATCCATTACGCGACCTTGATGATCGTCGGGATGACAAGAGGTCCATTGATTAACACCACTACGTTGTGGCGCGCGACCGGTTAAAAGTGCAGCTCTCGAGGGACAACAAACCGAATGAGCATAGGCTTGTGTAAATTTTATTCCTTGAGAAGCTAACTTGTCTAAAACTGGTGTTTGAATGTCAGATGTGCCATAGCACCCAGCATCTAAAGTTCCTTGGTCGTCAGTATATATAAGTAGTATGTTGGGTTGTTTACCAGTTGGGGTTTCTTCTGCAATGCTTTTATCTTGGGAATTGGAATTACAAGAACTCAGGCTTGCAATTACAAATATAGCTAGAATCTTAGAAAAAGTGTTTTTTATGACTCGCATAGTCAAAGAATTTTAAAACAATGAGATTTATTAAATATAACTCTATTTTTTAGAATTTTCCCTTTTTGCTCTAAAGTGTGCATGTATTTTCTGCATACTTTCACCTCCTAGGAAATCTTTCATAACACGGTTTGTAGCTCTAGTTAACATCTTGATTTCAGCTTTGAAAGTTTCTTGATTATCTTTGTATTCTTCTTTTAAAATTGTAATCTTTTTCTCTTTTGCTAAAAGGGCTTCGTATACTTTTAATGTTTCATCTTTATTAAGCGATAATAATTCAACAATTTCGTCAGTTCTATTTTGAGCTTTTGTCTCTTCTTTCGTCTGGGCAGAGATCGAAACTGTAATGAATAATAAAACGATTGAAGTGATAAAATGTTTCATAATCTTTAGTTTATAATTACAAATGACAAAGTTATTTTTGAAACGTAATGAGCTTATTATCATTTATTTCAAAAATTACCACAAAAGTTACAAATGCTAATATTCAAACAATGGAGCATGATTAGACCTCTTTCTCCATTTTTCTGCTTTTTCATTTAGGGTTTCAGGACTTATATCGTAAATAGAATTACTTAATTTGGTGTAATTGGGTTGTGCATCCTCACTAGGAAATCCAGAAATTATCTTTTTGAATTTTTTTAGAATTTTTTTAACTTTTTTAGAATTTGAATGAACCAAGTTCTCTTTTTCTTCTATATCAATTGTTAAATTATAAGCGTGAGATATTTTCCCTAAAGTATCAACAAACACTTTATAATTTTCGTCTCTTAAAGCTCTATCCCTGAACTTATGAAGGTTAATAGCTCGCTTATTATTTAATTTACCTGTTAGTGATCCCATGGTCAAAATCCATTCTCGGTCACTTTTCGTTTTGTATCCTAGAATGACATCTTTGAAAGATTTTCCATCAAAATGCAAATCTTTTGGTAGTGAAGCATTTCCAAGGTCAGCAAAGGTTGGCAACAAATCACTAAAATCAACTAGCGCATCTGTTTCAACCCCAGGTGTAACTCTTCCAGGCCAGTTGACAATAAAAGGTTGGTTGACACCATTTTCGGTCAAATAGGTTTTACCACCTCTTACTGGTTTTCCATTTAGGTGCCCTATAATATTTCCAGAAGTTCCGTTATCTGTTGTCCAAAAAATAATGGTGTTATCTCTAATACCCAGATTATCAATTGCTTTGACCAGCTTTCCAAGAATTTCATCTGTATAACGAACCATGGCTTTGTGCTTTTCTATTTTCCCTGAAACTTTTGGCTCACTTGGGGTAGTTGTTAATGGTCCATGAGGCAAACACATTGGATAGTAGATCAACATTGGATCATCTTTGTTTTTGTTCATAAAATCAATGATGAAATCAGTAAAAATATCTTCGCCAAATTGCCCTTCATAGGTTTTACTCCCCTCTTTCATATGAATGTAAGGATTCCAATAACGCTCTTGGCTTAAAGTTTCATTACCACCTTCGACCCCCGTCCACATTGCATATTCATCAAAACCATGGTCGTTCATCACTGTTGGCTGTAACCTAAAATCATTAATCTGCCATTTTCCCGCAGCACAGGTTTTATAACCTGCTTGCTGCATTATTTTGGGTATACTTGGATTTTTATTCGAATCGAAATTTACACCATGCCCCCATCTCGGCACGTCGTAATGATTTACCCAACCGTGGCGAAATGGATATTGGCCGGTTAAAAAAGTAACTCTTGAAGGTGTGCATTGCGGCATTGACCATGCATTATTGAACTGCATTCCCTCTTTTGCTAAATGATCAATATTCGGTGTTTCAATATCATCGGCATCGTATTTACTTATCCATTCCTTGCCCAAATCGTCTAATAAAATGAATATAATATTAGGTTTTTGTTTTTTGGTTTTACTTTCATTTAAACCGCTCTTAGAATTTCCGCAGCTTATCATTAGCGAAAAGAATAAAAGAGATAAAGAACAGTAAAAAAGTTTCAAAAATGTTGTCGAATTGAATGTCAAGTGGCTAATCTTTTACAATAGGTTTTGAAATATTTAAGGGAAAAGTTCCCGGCAAATCGTCAATGTACTTTTTGAGCTCAAGTTTTAACTCTTTAATAAAATATTCGTTAAAAGTATTTTTATAACCATTGTTCTGCTCAAGAGGATCTTTGTTAATATCATAAAACTGTTCTTGAACAAAATAGTTCTTAGCATAAAATTTCAATGCAGGTGATTCAGAACCTCTTCCGCCAGGTTTATCACATAAATGAGTTGTTTTTTTACCATTTTTCTCTAACTGTTTTTTTACATTTTCGGGGGCTTTAAACGCTAGGTATTTTTTTCCATTTTTTAAAATAGCTCTGGTAGCACCGATTTCAAAATATAACGAACTATGAATGGGCCTATCTTTTCCTTTTAGCAATGGTACCATACTTTTACCATCGATCTTGTAGTTTTCTGAGGGGTTTATTTTTGCCAACTCTAATGCAGTTGGAACCAAATCGATATTAGAGACCATTTGTTGTGTTCTGATACCATTTTTAAAGTAAGATGGTCCCCAAGCAAAACTTACGGTTTCAATACCACCTTGGTAGAGTGAACCTTTTCCAAATTCTACTCCATGATCATTTATAAAGAAGATAACGGTATTTTCTAATTCGTTGATTGCATCTAACCTATCGAGTAATGTACCAATAGCATCATCCAGCCATAATAAATCTGTTTTTTCCTGCTCTAAACCAGCTTCTTCAATACGTTTACCAATGGTTTCACGAGGAGGCATCACTTCAAGAGGCTTCTCTAAAAATCCAATTGGCGTTGCCAAAGGATCCCCTTTGTGTTTTGAGCCTAATTTATCAGGACCATGAGTAATGGTTGTAGCGAAATATAAGAAAAAAGGATTCTCTTTCTCATCAGCCTCTGTTAGAAAGGTTAGAGCTGCTTCAACTATCCATTCCATATTATGATCTTCTACACCTTTAGGGTATTGACTTGGTAAATTCCCTTTATAGATAGATCCAGCGAAATCAAAACCAACTTTTTTATATGAAGTAATTTGTGCTAATTGATTCTCAATTAACTGTGATTTAACAATAGAATCTCTTGGATTAGCACTTAAGGGGACTTTATGAGGATTTATTGAATATATGACATGATTTTTTCCAACGCCACCTGTAAAATAGCCGTTCTTTTGCAGTTCTTTAGCAATATTGTTGGTACTTGAGTCGATACGCACATTCCAAGTTACATTAGTCTGTCCCTGATATCTTTTTATATTTGATCTTTTACTGGCTCTACTGGCATAATTTCCTGTTAGTATATTGTATCTACTAGGCGTACAAACAGAAGTACTCACGTAGCTCTTATCAAATATTACACCTTCACTAACCAATCTATCCATGTTAGGAGTAAGGTTAGTTGGGTTTCCATCTTCGTCTTGCCCTTCTTTTAAGAAGTTAAATTGATCGCGATGTTGATCATCAGTAACAATGAAGATGATATTTGGTTGTTTTTTTAAGGCTGATTTAGGATTGTGTTTTTTTTGAGCTAATGAAATGAAATGCATAAAAAGTATAAGTACACAAAGAAAAAACGTATAAATTGTTGGTTTTGATTTTTTCACTTATTCTACTATTAAATTAAATCCTAATTCTTTTATAACACACTACTTTCATCATAAAACTTATAATCCCTATGATTATACAAGTGTTTTTCAACTGATTTTTCACTTGTGTATTCTTTTAGGAATCGCTTACCTCGTTTGGTTTGCCAAAAAGGATGGTTTTCCTTAATTGGAGGGAAATCTTTTAGAAACTTTGTAAACCTTTTACGTTCTTTGGTGTGATTTAGGTCATCAATTACAAGTTGGTAGCCTTTACCAAATCTGTGTTCTCCAGTATAGTAAAATCGTCCTTCAGGCATTCCTAGCATAGGATTTAATACTTCTAGCAAATAATTTTTGGTACGCACAATTTGGCTAGTGGAAATAAATCCATAGATAAATTCTTTGGTTTTTTCTGTTTCTCCAGTTAAAAAAGGTTTCAGACTGATACCATCAAATTTTTTTCCTTTAGGGAGTTTGGCTCCTGCGTAATCTGCAAGGGTTGGAGCAATATCAGAGAAGTCGGTTAACTCATATGTAGCACCACGTTTTTTTACACCAGCACCCGAAATAATATTAATTACGTGAGGGCCTCTTTCTACTCCTCTAGTTTTTGCAGTAA
>CAZYFB010000099.1:0-4729 GCA_964646655.1 uncultured bacterium | reverse complement strand
GAAACTAGAAGTTCCTACATTAGCATCACTTTTTGCAGAAGGTAAAAAAGCCTCTGTGGTTTTTTGGGTGGGTTGTGCAGGAAGTTTTGATGATCGGGCTAAGAAGATTACGAAAGCTTTTGTTAAAATTATGAATCATACAAAGACCTCTTTTGCAGTTCTTGGAACTGAAGAAAGTTGCACTGGTGATCCAGCGAAAAGAGCAGGAAATGAATTTTTATTTCAAACACAAGCCTTGCAAAATATTACAGCTTTGGATAAGTATGAGGTAACCAAAATAGTAACAACTTGTCCTCATTGCTTTAATACGCTTAAAAATGAATATCCCGAGTTAGGGGGAAATTATAATGTAATGCATCACACACAGTTTCTAAAATCTCTCATAAAAGAAGGAAGTCTAAAAGTTGAAGGAGGTAAATATAAAGGAAAGCGAATTACATTTCATGATCCATGTTATTTAGGAAGAGCAAACAAAATTTTTGAAGCCCCTCGATCCTTGATTAAAAAATTAGATGCTGAGTTGGTGGAAATGAAGTCTTGTAAAACCAAAGGGCTATGTTGTGGTGCAGGGGGTGCACAAATGTTCAAGGATGCTGAGGTGGGAACAAAAGAAGTTAATATCGAAAGAACAGAACAAGCGCTTGATACTCAGCCTAATATTATTGCTGCCGCTTGCCCCTTTTGTAATACAATGATGACTGACGGAATCAAAAATCAAAAACAAGAAGCTTCTGTAAAAATAATGGATGTAGCCGAGCTTATCGCAAACGCAAACAATTTATAAATAATGATTGTCCCTTTTGAAAAATTACCGCCTGAGTCTAGAGTTTGGATCTATCCATCTAACAGACCTTTTCGAGATGGTGAGCTTGAGTATCTTAAAGATGCATTGACTATTTTTCTTTCTGGATGGACAGCACATAATCAAGAGTTGGAAGCAGGTTTTACTTTACCATACAATCGTTTTATAATTCTCGGATTAAATGAAGAAAAAACAAATGCTAGCGGATGTTCAATCGATTCTTCAGTTCATTTTATTCTGGAGCTTGAAAAAAAACTTGATCTAATTCTTCTTGATAAAATGAATGTGACATTTAAACAAGGGAATTATCTGACTCACAAAAGCTTGCAAGATTTCAAAAAGATGGCAAAAGAAAAATCCATTAATAAATCTACAATAGTATTCAATAATTTGGTTGATACAGTTGAGGCTTATAAAAAATTTTGGGAAGTGCCTGCTCAAGATAGTTGGCATAACCGCTTTTTTTAATTATCTAATACTTTGTCAAATGAGATACACCATATGCTTTTTCATCTGTTTCTCCTTTTTGGCTCATGGACAGATAAATGATCCACTCAATGTCAATTTATCTGATCTTTTCGATCAACAAAAATGGGTAGATAGTGTCTATCAAAGCTTATCATTGGAAGAAAAAGTAGGTCAATTGTTTATGCCTATGGTTTTTACTGAAAAAGATAGTCTACATTACATCCAAACCATGGAACTAGTAAAACAACATAAGGTAGGAGGACTTGTTTTCTCTCTTGGCGGCCCGGTGGAACAAAGTAAATGGCTTAATAAATTTCAATCAGAGGCTAAAACTCCATTGTTAATTGCCATGGACGCTGAATGGGGGGTAGCCATGCGCTTGGACTCAGTTCAAGCCTTTCCATGGCCGATGACTTTAGGTGCAATTAAAGATTCACTATTACTGCGAAAAATTGGACGCCGAATGGCTGAACAAGAAAAACGACTTGGAATAAATTATAGTTTTGGTCCAGTACTTGATATTAATACGAATCCCAAAAATCCAATTATAGGGAATCGTTCTTTTGGTTCTTCAATGGAACGTGTTACTAGTCAAGCATTGGCTGTTATGAAAGGTCATCACGATGCAGGTATTTTAACATCTGGGAAACATTTTCCTGGACACGGTGATACTTCAAAAGATTCCCATAAAACACTTCCTTCGGTAATGTTTTCTTCTGAACGAATAAAAAGTATTGAGCTTATGCCTTATCGAAAATTAATATATTCAGGCTTATCATCGGTTATGGTTGCTCATTTGAATATTCCTTCTCTAACAAAGAAAGGATTGCCAACCTCATTATCCAGCGATGTAATTAAAAAACTATTGATTGATGAAATGGGTTTTAAGGGGTTAGTTGTGACCGATGCACTAAACATGAAAGGAGTATCAGAATATTCTAAAGTAAAAAATATAGATCTAATAGCGTTTAAAGCTGGGCATGATTTATTATTAATATCAGAGAACATTCCTAAAGGAATTAAGGCTATCAAGGAAGCAATAGAAAAGAAAGAAATTACCGAAAAAAGATTAGCTCGCTCGGTAAAAAAAATATTAAAGGCAAAATATAAAGTAGGCTTGTCAAACTATAAACCAGTGATTACCAAAAACCTTATTGAAGATTTAAATTCTCCATTAGATATTACTTTATATACCGAAGCAATTGGAAAAGCATTGACATTATTAAAAAATAACAATGATCTTTTACCCTTAAAAAAAGTAAATAACTTAGGCCATATTCCTTTGGGGGATTCCTCTAGTGAATCTTTTCAATCTCAATTAAGTAAATATCAACACACAACAACCTTTAATAATGTTACCCAAGCTAATATTTTAGAAATGACAAGAGGGATTGATACCATAATCATAAGTTTTCATAGATCTAATGAAAATCCATGGAAAGCTTCAAACTTGAACAGAAATGAATTAAGTATTATCAAAAAACTTGCTTCAAATAAAACAATAATACTAGATCTATTTGTTAAACCGTATGCCTTAAAATCACTTAAAAACATAAAAGGTATAGATGCACTATTATTAAGTTATCAAAATAGTCCCATTTCTCAAAAACTTAGTGTTGATGGATTATTTGGGGCTCAAGATTTTAATGGAGAGCTTCCTGTTACTATCTCAAACTCATTACTTGAGGGTACTGGAATTGAACTCAAAGGAAATTTTAGATTAGGCTTTTCAAGTCCAGAAGAAGTAGGAATAGATGCAGAAAAGTTAGTGGAGGTAGATCAACTTGCAATAAATGTAATTGATTCAATGATGACTCCTGGAATGCAACTTTTAGCATTACGAAAGGGAAAGATATTTTACCAAAAGAACTTTGGGTATCACACCTACAAGAGGCAACAAAAAGTACAATCAATTGACCTCTATGACTTAGCTTCTCTTACAAAGATACTTGGGACACTTCCGCTTGTAATGCAATCTGTAAGTGAGGGATCAATATCATTAGAAACTACTGTAGCCGAGTTACTTCCTGCTTGGAATAATTCAAACAAGGCCAAGTTAACACTAAGAGAGATGCTTTCTCATTATGCCCGATTAACTCCTTGGATACCATTTTACAAAGAAACTTTAGATGATAAAGGTTTTCTGAAAAAATCGATATATCAATCCAAACCTTCATCAAGGTTCTCTATGATAGTAGCTAAAGATCTATTTTTAAAAACGGGTTATGAAAAGGAGTT
The DNA here is from genome assembly GCA_964646655.1 of uncultured bacterium. Lineage (GTDB taxonomy): Bacteria > Fidelibacterota > Marinisomatia > SCGC-AAA003-L08 > D37C17 > TMED6. The sequence continues at coordinate 1,221 of CAZYFB010000099.1, read as the reverse complement.
ATATGATCAAATAAAAGCAAGTGAATTGGTTGACACTTTAGTATATAAATATTCTGATTTACCTTATTATATTCTTAAAAAATATTTCGAAAATTTAACAGAAGAACCCTACAATAAATTGGTTGAAGAGAGAATATTTAAACCTCTTGAATTAAATCAAATCACCTACACTCCACTAGATAAGTTTGACACAAAACAAATAGTTCCTTCAGAAATTGATGATTATTTTCGAAATCGAGAATTGGATGGCTATGTACACGACATGGGCGCAGCCATGCAAAATGGTGTAGGAGGTCACGCAGGTCTTTTTGGAAACGCTGAGTCAGTAGCAGTAATTATGCAAATGTATCTTCAAGGAGGAGTATTCAATGGTGTTCAGTTACTTGATCCAGATACTATATCCTCTTTTAATGTCTGTTCATACTGCTCCAAAGGGAATAGGAGAGGGATTGGATTTGACAAGCCACAACTTAAAGGATTTCACATTTCTTCTTGTGGCTGTGTGTCTAAAAAAAGTTTTGGTCACTCAGGATATACTGGTACTTTTGCTTGGGCTGATCCTGAAAAACAGATAGTAATTGTTATCTTGGCAAATAGGACGTATCCTAATGATGATTTTGCTTTTAGTAGAAATAATATAAGAACTCGTATCCAAGAACTATTTTATAACGCAATAATAAATTAAAATATAAAGAAATTGAATATAGCAATTGTTTGTTATCCTACATTCGGCGGGAGTGGAGTAGTAGCGACGGAGTTAGGAATTGCACTTTCAGCAAAAGGGCATGATATTCACTTTATCACTTATCATCAGCCAGTTCGTCTGGAAGCATTACAACATCACAATATACATTTTCATGAAGTAAATGTTCCAGACTATCCATTATTTAAATATCAGCCCTATGAATTAGCTCTTTCTAGCCGTTTGGTTGATGTGGTAAAAAATGCTCATATCGATTTGCTCCATGTTCATTATGCTATCCCGCATGCCTATGCAGCTTATATGGCAAAAAAAATGCTTATTGATGAAGGAATTCAAATTCCTATAGTAACAACTTTGCATGGTACAGATATCACTTTAGTTGGAAGTCATCCTTTTTATCGACCAGCTGTTACCTTCAGCATCAATCATTCAGATCGTATAACAGCAGTATCAGAAAGCTTGAGAAAAGATACATTGCGTCTTTTTGATATTAAAACAAATATTGAAGTTGTCCCGAA
>CAZYFB010000098.1:0-4782 GCA_964646655.1 uncultured bacterium | reverse complement strand
CTCAATACCTGGTTGGGTTTTGATTGCTTGCGTACAGATTTTATTGATGTCGGCTCTGGTCTTCAAGGTCAAAACTTAGTCTGTCTAAAATTAATTTATCTCGTTTAGAAAAAACTGTTCTCACACAATATTTTCTCACTACAGACACAACAGTTAAAATTAATGTTTGCACTGCAGAAATCAACAATGCATCTTTCACACCAAAACTTATCATCAACAATAAAGATATGTAAGAAGTAGCCCAAGCGATTGGTAAGGCTATAGCGGTATCTGCCATCGATTCTTTTAAATTTCTTTTATTAATTTTCATTTCTAGGATTGGCGCTTTTATAGAACAAACTTCCGACAAAATCTGTCGTAGAAAGGTATATAATAGAAATTATGGGGACTCCTACTTTAAGACAAATTGCGATGCTGGAACTCATTCCTAGATCGCCTCGAAAAACTTACACTAAAGAAATTAAAAACAAATTAGCAGATCGAGGATTTGAAATTGACGAAAGGAGTATTCAAAGAGATTTAATCGCTTTAGAGAGAACATTACCTTTGATTTGCGATTCTAGGGATAAGCCCTACGGTTGGTCTTGGGCAAAAAATAGCGAGGGCATTCAAGCACCGGCCATGGATCCTGTCGAAGCATTAACGTTATCTTTAGCCGAGCAATATCTAGAACCACTGATGCCAAAAGCTAGTTTTAAGCGTGTTGGGATTTTTTTTGATCGCGCGAATGCTGTTTTGAAAGAGCAAAGTCCAAGGCTTATTAATCGCTGGAGGCAAAGAGTGAGAGTTTTGCCAGAAATGTTGCGATTCAAACGGCCACAAATTAATGGTGAGGTTGAACAAGCCTTGTACAAGGCGGCTTTCGAAGGGCTACAAATAAAAGCTCATTACCGAAAGCGTGGAGACACTCATTCAAGCTTGAGGCACATTCATCCTCTGGGATTGGTCATGAAAGGCAGCATTAATTACTTAATTTGCATGATGGACGAAGACAAAGAGAATCCTCGTTACTTGCCCCTTCACCGCTTTGAACGAGTAGAAATTCTTGAAGAAAAAATACGCGAACCAAAAGATTTTAATTTAGATGAATTTACCCATGTCAATAACTTAAGTTTCGAATATTCTAAGAAACTTTATACTTTCGAAGCTTTGTTTGACTTTACCGCAGCGGCTCATTTAATGGAAACACCCCTGAATGGAACTCAAAAAATTAAAAAGCAAGCGGATGGTAGGTTATTGGTCTCTGCGAGAATGACCGATACATTGCAATTTGAACAATGGTTGATGAGTTTTGGCAGTGATGTTGAAGTTTTGAAACCAAAAAAATTGAGAAACAAATTTATTTCCTTAACAAAAAAAATGAGGTCAATGTATCAATGAGTTTAAATATTTTAGTCTTGTTAATTTCTTTAGGTACCTTGGGTCTGGTCATTTACATTTTCTTAAAATTACGTGACCAAAATCTTCAAGGTGAAAATCAAAATTCGATATTGGATGAGAAGTTCAAAGCTTTCTCTGAAGATATCAATAAGATCGGTCAGGATCTGATCTCAGTTACCACTCCAATAAATGAGTTGAATAGATTTTTGGGTGGCAATGTTACTACTGGGAGATTGGCAGAGTGGAATTTAGAATCGGTGGTGCAAGATATCATGCCCGATGGCAGCTATCACTTTCAGCATCAAATCAATCCCCAAACATCTGATCGCGTGGATTGTGCTGTCGTCACAGCTGAAGAAATTATAGTACCCATTGATTCAAAATTTTATTCCGGCCAATACCGTTCCTATCAAGAAGCGGGAACAGATACCGATCGACAAACTGTTTTGCGTGATTTACGCACCGCGATTTTAAGAGATGCCGAAGACATCTCAGAAAAATACATTTTGCAAAATTCAACTACGAATTACGCCGTTTTGTATATCGCCTCAGAGAAGCTCATCGATCTGGTTGATAAAATTGAAGATTTACGTCAAGAATGTTTAACCGATAAGAAGATCTTGATTCAAGGACCCAATACTTTGGCTGCGTTCTTGGATACCATCCGGGTAGGTCATCATTATCTAAAACTCAACCAGACCGCAGAGAAAGTTGCGACAGTGGTTAGAAACATTCAAAAAGAATTCAAAAGCTTTGATTCCAGTACCGAAAAGGTTCTTAAGAAATTGGAAGGCGCTTTGAAAGATGTCAACAGTCTTCAAACTAGAGTTAACGTTTTGGGCAGAACTCTCGACCGAGGCGCTGACAGTCTAGATGAAGCTGAAGAACGATGAGTTAAAATTGAATTGGTTTTTTAAAAAAAATACTGTAAGTTTTTTTTATGAGTTATCTTCCTAACAAAGCAGAATTTAGTCGTCTTGAAAATATCGTAAAAGATAAAGTTTTTCGCTCAACAATAGACATTTCAGATGATTCTCTTATGAGAAAAGTTGAAGAGTTCATTGAATCTGATAATTGTGAAGAATGGCAGGTTTTTCAAATGATCTGGTTTTATAGGTATATAAAAAATATTAATAAAGATTTAAAAAAAGAAAAAATAAAAAAACTTTTGAATGCTTCGCTGGATACAATTAAAAGCGAGAACGTTGGATACCAAAACGCGCAAATGTTGAATAGTTCCTCCATAGAAAGAAAAGCGAACATCAATGGATTGCTTCTTGGTGTTTTAGAAACTATAAAAAAAGATGATCCTTTTGTTCAGCCATCTTTAGAAAATTGTCTTTCAAAAGAAGAAAAAAAATACATCGAAGATGAAGTTAATTCTCTGGAAGATTCTACGATTATTCCTGAGTCTGAAGTAATAGATTCACCTCAGATGAAACTTCTTAAAAAATATCAACACATTCCGGGTTTCTCAAAATATCTTCATCAACTTTCCTTTTTAATAGAGAAATCACAGAGTAATCAAAATGATAAATTTCAAGCTACTGCTGCTTTAAAGTATTTTCTAAAAAAAGATGACCTCATTCCTGATTCAGAAGGAATTTTAGGTCTTGTAGACGACTTATATGCTATAAATTTTAGCTTCAAAAAACTTAATCCTAACAAAGAGTTTTATGATTTAGTGAAAATTCATGATGAAAACTTTTCAGGATTTTCTATTCCTGGTGTTGGGGAAACCGAAAATATTTTACCTTTGACTAATCTTGAAGACCTTATTAAAGCGTCTTACACAAGTAAAGATAATTCAAAGCCAATAAAAAGGTTAATTGTTACTCGAGAAATCGGTCCGTTGGGATTATTGATATCTATCGGTAAATCTATTACTGACAGATTGAAAGCTTCCAGAAAGTCTAATGAATTAGAATCCTTTAAAAAAGGAGACAAATTAAATCTAGGTTTTAAAACTTCTTCAAGGGGAACCAAAACTAAAATAAATGTTAAATACGATAGAAAATCGGGTCCAGATTTCTTTGTCAAAGATAAAAATAATCAAGTTATCAAACTTAATAATGACGATTTGAGATATGCATCTAAGATAAATGAAGATTTTAAACTTTCAACAAAAAAAACTGTTGAAGAATGGATGGATCCAACAAAGGAATTTAATCAGTCTTTTTTGTGGGATAGATTATTTTTTAACAAGTCTGTAAAAAAACTTAAAAGCAATGGCAAGATACTTCTGATTTCAAAAAAGATAGAGTTAGAGCCTTTTTTGAGAGAATTTATATACGGAGAGGAACTAATTTCATGGTTTGGCATGAAGGGTTTTAAAAAAAATAATGATTTAGATGTTGAAAATCCTTTTCCTCAACAACTTTTTCCTGAGGCACAAATAATTATTGCTTCAAGTCTTACTCAAGTTAATAAAGCTTTGAGACTTCATGATGAAAATGAAGACTTTAATTTAGATTTGATTGTTTGCGCATGCTCAAATTTATTACTTAATGATACTTTGCGAATGAATTTGCTCAACAATAATATCGATACAATTCTCTTAAGCGAAGTCTATAAAAATGATCTCAATACCCAACTTCAGAAAGAAAATTATGAGCTTCTTGTGGGGTCTCATGATGAATATATTCCTATAGATGTTGAAAAAAAAGGACCTTTTGGCAGCTTTTTGATAAGAACTTTGAAGCCTAATATTGATGTGGTGCAAATGAAAAATGATCCTATGCTTGAAAGGCTAGACAAGCTAAGAAAATTCAGGAGAATTTTTGGTGAGGCTGATCCCTATTTAAGGTTAAATTATTGTCGATTAGTCCATTTTCTAGGCCAACAATTATTTGTTTTGGAAGGAGATGAAAAAGAAAAGTTTGAGGAAGATTTTGATTTCCTGTTACAAGATTTGGAACATGAAGCTAAATTTGATGATAGATATGAGGAAGTTTGCAAATTTTTAAAAACTAATAAACTAAGTATTCTTCAAACAAGCAGGCAAAGTCACCTTGAGGAGTACCTAGATAAGCATTCCTCTGAAGAGTTCCATTTAATATGTAGAACTAGCCAAAAAGAGAAAATCTCTAATCGCTTAAAAGAAAGATTTCCTAATTTAAAAGTTTTATCTAAGCCTGATCTTGACTCGAGCGGATTTTTAAAAAATTTAATTGTTCCTTATTTTTGGGGCAAAGATATCTCGACAAAGTTAAGAAACTATCATTATGCTAAAAATCATATTTTCTTTTTGACTAAAGAGGAATTCAAAGTACACAAAAAAATGGAAAAGATTGAAAAAAAATTCTTCTCTAATGAGTTTGATTCGTCTGAAAAAGAAGTTAAGTTAGAAATTTCTGAAAACCTTGATGAATTAATTCATGATATTGATCCATTCTTTTCTCT
>CAZYFB010000097.1:0-4932 GCA_964646655.1 uncultured bacterium | reverse complement strand
AAAATTTACTAAATTTTATAAATAATAAATATTACTATTATAATACTATATGTAACATAATTTTATAATTATAAGGATTAAGAATGGATTTTTTTGAATTAGTTAATAAAAGAAGATCAGTTAGAAAATTTACCGAAGAAAAAGTGCCAAAAGAGGTTATCACTAAATCTCTTAATACAGCTTTATTAGCTGCAAATTCTTCAAACCTTCAACCATGGGAATTTTATTGGGTCAAGGATAAAAAGAAAAAACAAAAACTAGTTGAAGCATGTTTTTCTCAAAATGCAGCTAAAACTGCTCAGGAATTGATTGTTTCGGTTTCTAGAATTGATACATGGAAAAGAAATAAAAATTTATTAATGGAAGATTATAAAAAAAGAAATAAGCTTTTACCTGTTGTTGATAGATATTACAATAAACTTATTCCTTTATCATATGTTCATGATTCATTTGGCTTAGCTGGTATTATAAAGAAGGTATTTTCTATATTCATTGGAATTATTGGTATTTTTAAACCAATGCCTAGAGGGCCAATATTTAAGTCAGATGTTTTTGAAATTGTTACAAAAACTACGGCATTAGCTTGTCAAAATTTTATGATGGCAGTTGTGGCACAAGGATATGATTCTTGTCCTATGGAAGGATTTGATCACACAAGAGTCAAAAAATTATTAAATTTAAATAGTAAATCACATGTTGTTATGGTTTTAGCTGTTGGAAAAGGAGACTCAAAAGGGATCTATGGTGAAAGATTTAGAATTGATAACAAATTTGTAATTAAAGAAGTTTAATTTACTTGTTTTTGAAATTTTAAAAATTTCATTATTGTTAAAGCGTCAAACCATTGATTAAATAACAATATAAACTGATTTTTATTTTTAGCATTCATCTTAAATTTTTTTAATACTTTACTAATATTTTTCTTTTTTATAAACTCAACACTCTTTTTATTAAGATTGTTCATTAATTTTTGCAGTAAAGCTTCGTTTGAATCACTCCAATGTAAATCTATTATATCAATAATTTTTTTTATTTCTAAATATGATTCTTTAGAAAAATTTAAATTTTTAAAACTTTTGCTTTTAAGGTATTCATCCATTCTAAAGCCCGTTCCTAAATATACTCTATTTTCACCCCTTGATGATGGATGTACTAATACCTTTTTAATTTTATGCACTTTAGTATATTTTGCAATAGACTGTAAAAAATAAAAATCTTCAGTTGCTTTTTTTGTATTCATACCTCCAACAGCTATATAAGTTTTAGCATTACATACAATTGTAGACCCCATACTAACATAACCGTAAGGAGAACCAGTCTTTTGGATATTATTTGCAATTTCTTTTAAAATTTTTTCATACTTTCTGATTCCTTGTTCAATTATTGAGTTGGAAGATTTTTGATGACTAAAATTGACAACAGCAGCATTTACTGTATTATGTTTAAATCTATTATCAATTATATCTAAATAATTTTCATTTATAATAGTATCAGCATCCAAAGAGCAAAAGATACTATTTAAATTTTCTATAAATTTTAATGAAAAATCTAATCCTACTTTTCTAGCTAAACCTACACCAGCTAATTTATTTTTAAAGGCGTTATGATTAGAAAAACAATCTATTGCAACAAATTCAAAAGAAAATTGAAGCTTAATAAGTTTTTCATATGTTTTATTATTACTATTTTTAACTGTTGAGTCAGAATCAGCACTATTATTTATAACTATAATAACTAGGGTATTATTTACAAGATTAGGATTTTGTTTATCAATCGATTCTAAAGTACTAAATAAATAATCAAATTCGTTGTAGCATGGAATTACTATAAAAAATTTATATTTTTTATTTATGTCTAAATGTTTGTGTGGATTTCCAGCACATAAATATTTTTTATCTATGTATTTTTGTAAATGAACACCAACATTCATTGACTATTAAAATTAACCTATAATCAAAGAAACAATTATTACAACATCCATTACATTTAAGATACCATCACCATTTAAATCAGAGGCATATTCTTGGCCTGGATCAGGAGTTGCTGAGTCTAATATAAAACTTACAATCATAACAACATCTTGAACATTAATATTTCCATCGGCATTTATATCGCCTGGTTCAGATGCAAGCACATTTAAAGTTACAGGTATTGTGCCTTGACCTCCATTTGATGAAATTTTAATAAATGATGAATATAAATCTGGATTAATATCATATGAGTTAACGGTTACCTCAATAGGACTAGAATCACCCTCTAAAACTTGACCAGAGGTTGGATTTAGATCTATCCAAGAAGGACCCTGAGAAATAACAAATCCATGTTGATCATGTATATCATTTTGATTACCTGCACCTGTATCACCTAAAATTTGTAATGCGTTTAAACCATCTGCATCTTGAATGCCAACTGTTGCACTATATAAACCACTTTCATTATTAGGATCGCCTAAAAACTCTTTATAATTCATATTTATTTCACCATTAGGATAAAGTACAATTTGAAAACTATAATACATATCATTATAGTCTGTCCACCAATGAGCTACATTGTCAAACCAAACTACTAAACGTTCATCATTAGAATGATAATAAACCTCACCTGAACAATAATCATTACATTGATCATTTACAGGGTTCAAATCATCCCATAGTCCAAAAATTGCAGGCCTAGGTGCATCAATAGATGGAATTTCTAAATTATTCCAAGCGTTACTATCTTCACCAAAACCTATCCAGCCATTTGCGTTAATTATAAACGAAGTATATGTATTGCCATAGAATGGAAAATCAAACCCTATATCTAAATTAATACCTGCTTGATCATTTCCTGGAAAATTATATAATATACCTGAATCTGAAATATCAATCCATTCATAGTCAATTGATTCTTCGTTATCAGAATCAGACCAAAAGTTACCATTACTATCAGGGCCGCCTTGTGCATTTGAAAATGGAGATACACCAATAGCATAATTCATTGTTGAACCTTCTTGACCAACATTAGATAATGTGATTAAATCTGATTGAGAATCTTCTAAAAATATCTCAAAGTTCATACTTTCTGGTGTAAATGCTAACTCTGCAAAGGGACCACTTATAGGACATGGAATATTATGTTCTTCAAATGCTGAACATATTTCTGCATAAAAAGGAGTACCATTGTTAATATCACCATCATTATCATCAATAATTAACATTTCTTCTAATAAATCAGGTGCAGAATTTGGTCTGCCAACTTGTCCATAATGAAATAAATCATTTGAATGTTCAACTCCTTGTTCATATCCCATAATAGTTATTAAATTTCTTCTCATTTTCCAAAGTGAACCCATTGTAATCTCTCCTAAACAGTGTACAGATCCACCACATTCATTTCCAGGATATTGTCTAGTATTAAGCCCATCTCTTAAACATGTTCCATCACCAAAAAAGCCTAAACCTAAACATGGCGTATTAGTAATTGTCATTGCCCAAAAATCTGCTGTTCCTTCACTAAGCTCTGTTGACCATGGAGCATCATATGGTTCATATGTAAATTGCATAATACCATGTCCATATTCATGATATACTACATCAGCCATTTGATCTGTTCCAGCACATCCACCACCTTCTGAGAACATATTTATACTTGTATAGTCCCAATATGCATTACATGGCCAATATGGATCTTCAGAACCTATATTTACTCTAGCTGGCATTTCATAATCAGCTCCACTAATATCAGGATTAATCGATTTTAACAAATCATGTATGTGGTTTGCATGATAATATGTATCCCTTTCACCTGGAATTGAATTGTTATTAGTAAAATTAAAATCTTCTGTACTACCAGGAGTGACTATTCTTCTAATTTCAGCATCAGATCCATTTTGATTGTTTGCATTTAAATAATTACCCTCCAACCTAACTGTGGCAAAAACATTATTATCTCCTGCTTCGATTGAATAATAACCTTCAGAATCTGTATAAGTAGATCCATAACCATCAATTGTTACTTCTACATTTTGTAAACCTCTACTTCTTTCATCTCCATATGGTTCATCTTTAACATCTCCAGTGACTCTTCCTTCTACAACTAAATCTCTGGCCAAATCAAATTTCTCAAGCACTTCTCCTGTTTGAGCATCAACAAAAACTTTCCAGTGATTTACTGGTCTTTTTCCAGTGTTAACTTCTTTAATATGAACATGCAGTTCTAATAGCCATGAAGCATGATAAGCTGGTTTCTTATCTTTACTAACCCATATATATTTTTTAGGAACATCAAAAACATAGTCGCCTTTATCTTTTGAAAATTGAGTTTCTTTCTTAGCTATATCTAATGCACGTTGATCATCCAAATTATAATCTGTATCTACCAAAATATCTGGATATGCATCATGACCAAAAAGAACAATGTTTCCTACTGTATTAAATCTAAAATCAATTCTAGCATTATGTACAGGAATTCCATTATAAGTTTGATTAAAAGTTATATATCTTATCCTATTACCAAATTCATTTACCCATAATTCAAGATTTGAATTATTTATTCCAAACAAATATTGATTTTCTTCAACAAATTTTCTAGCATATTCTTCTGATAATTTTTCATTTTGAGTATCAAATGTAAAAGGTATTTTACTTCCAATAATTCTATGAGGAGTACCATAATTATTCCATCTGTAGTACCAATTATTTTCATATTTATTCTCAAACTGTTCTATTGCTAAATTTTTATTATATAAAGTTTTATTATCTTCAAGACTAATTGCTGTCGCAAAAAATAATAAAAAGATTGAAAAATATTTCATCAGGTAAAATCCTTTATTTTTTAGTTGTTCATGCTTAAATATATATTCTTTTAATATATAAAAACATATATAATACAAATTGAAACATTTATATATTATCAATATGAAAAAATTGTTTAATATTTTATTTATAATTT
>CAZYFB010000096.1:0-4959 GCA_964646655.1 uncultured bacterium | reverse complement strand
CTTTGTAAGTATTTTAACTTACGGACAAAATAAGATAACCGGATCAGTCGCAGATGAGGAAGGAATGGCTCTTCCAGGTGCAACTGTAATTATCCAAAACACAAGTATTGGTGTATCAACTGATTTCGACGGAAATTTCGAGATTGAAGTTAATCAAGGCCAAATACTCGAAGTTAGTTTTATTGGATACATGACCCAAGAAATAATAGTTAGTGATTCCGATAATATAAATGTTATTTTACAGACAGACAACCAATTAGAGGAAGTTGTGGTTACCTCTTTAGGATTTACAGAAAAAAGAGATAAACAAGGATCAACATATTCAATTGTAAGTACTGGAGCTGTTGAAAGATCTGGAGAAAATACATTTGCAAACGCATTAAGTGGCAAAGCAGCAGGTGTTAGTGTTGCTAGAACCAGTGGTGATCCTGGAGCTGGGAGTAGGATTAGGATTCGTGGCGCTAATACTATTTTAGGTAGTAGCGATCCATTAATAATTGTTGACGGTTCCCCTATGAACAGTGGAATTACTAAAATAGTCAATGCAGGAAGCTCTAACACTGGTGCAGTTAACTTTGGATCAAGATTGAATGACATAAATCCATCAGACATAGCTTCTGTACAAGTTTTAAAGGGTGCATCAGCTGCTGCTCTTTGGGGAAGTCGTGCTGCCAACGGAGTAATTGTTATTACAACAAAGCAAGGACAAAAAGGTGATGCTAAAATATCGTTTTCTTCGACTTATTCTTTTGATGAAATTTCTGAACGTATTCAAAGACAAAACCTTTGGGGACAGGGACGAGACGGCAAATATTCACCAACTAGTCCAGAATCATGGGGTGATTATATACCAGATCGATCAGGTGGAGCAGATTCTGTAAATACCTCAGGTGGTTTTTTTACATCGCAAGATGGTACGACTTACTATCCAATAACGACAAAGAATTCTCGTGAAACATTTATCGAAGAAAACTTTAATGCTGCTTTTCAAACAGGAACATTTTGGCAAAATGATTTAAATATGAGTGGAGGAACTGAGAGAAATACTTATTTTTTCAGTTTATCAAATGTACAACAAGAGGGAATAATTAGAAGCTCAACCTATGATAGGACAAATATTCGTTTTAATTATAATGCAGAGCTAAATGATTGGATGAGTTTATCTAATAAATTTGCTTTTGCATACACAAATTCTAACTTGACACAAGGGAACTCAAATGTTGGTGGTATTCAATTAGGCCATTTAAGAACACCTGCTGATTTTGACAATAGAGATTATATAGGCACTTACACTAATAATTCAGGGGAGGAATTTCCTAGAAGACATCGTTCTTACAGGAGATATCTTGGAAATAATGAAAATCCGATCTATAACAACCCTGTATGGACAACTGAAGAACAACTTTCTTTAAATCAGGTTAATAGAGTAATTGTAACTCCACAACTTACAATTAAACCCAATGAGTGGCTGCAATTAATTGCGAGAGCAAACGTTGATTTTGCTGATGACAGAAGAACCTTCTTTTTTCCCAGGGGGAGCGCAGGTTCATCAATAACAATAAAAAGAAGAATTGGTGAATATTTAGAAGATGAAATTGCTACCCGTAACAGTAATTACGATTTTATAGGTAGGGGTGAGTTTGACTTATCTGACAAAGTAAATTTAGTTTCTACTATCGGTTGGAGTTTGAATGAAAGGGAGTACAATAGAAGCTCGGGAAGCGTGTCTGATTTTTTGGTAAATGTAACTAAAGTTACAACTTCATTAAATGGTTCCTTAGAGGCTTCTTCTTTTGAAAACGCAAAGTCATTTAGTAAATCAAATAGAGGATACGCAATTTTAAATTTTGGTATTTCAGATGAATTATTCATTAATTTAACTGGTGCACTTGAGGCGTCTTCTACAATGAATGATTCTTTCTTCTATCCTGCTGCAGACGTTGCTTGGAATTTTACAAATACTGCACTAAATACAGATTTTATTTCATTTGGAAAATTACGAGCTTCATATGGAATAGTAGGTGTACAACCTGCTCCTCATAGATTTGATACTTTAGCGGAAGGAGGATTTTCTTATTCTACATATTCAGATCCACTTGTGATCGATTCCTTTGGAGGAGGTTTCAGAATTGATAATAATCTAGGTAACCCTAATCTTAAGCCTGAATTAAAAACTGAATGGGAAATTGGAACTGATTTAAGGTTTTTTAATAATGATTTAACGTTTTCATTTACATATTATAACAATAAAATTGAGGATATTTTATTGAATGTTAGTTTATCTCCGTCTTCTGGTTTTTCAACTCAATATGGCAACTTTGGTGCAATGGAAAACCAAGGATATGAAATTGACTTAGGATGGAATGCTATACAAAAGGAGGATTTAAGTTTAAATGCTAGCCTTAATTGGTCTAAAAATGAAAATGTAGTAACTGATTTGTACGGGACAACTTTTGTAGATATGTCTGCTGGGGCCTCAGTTAAATCTGTTGCTATTGTTGGTTATCCACTTGGTACTTTGTATGGAACAGGTTCACGAACAAATGAAGATGGAAGTTTCGATCTTGATGAAAATGGTTTTCCTCAAATTACATCAGAGTTTGTAGTTTTAGGTGACCCTAACCCTGATTGGAGAGGTGCTGTAGCATTGAATTTAAGGTATAAGAAGTTTTCTCTCAATGCTATTGTAGAGCACTCTCAGGGAGGAGAATTTTCACCACGAACCCTTCATGTTCTCAAGCGTTTTGGGACAACAGAAGAAACTGCTAACAGGGTTACTTTAACCGAACCGTTAGTTAATGTTAAAGGAACTACTTTTCCTGCTGGGACTACAATTAGAGGTAATATTGAAGATTTTGGAGGCGGAAATGTACTACTTGACGAGCAATGGTATCGAAGAAGTATTGGTGGCGGATTTGGTGACAACCAAGCCTATAATTTTTCGATATATGATGCGACTTGGACTAAAGTAAGAGAACTATCTTTAAGCTACTCTCTTGACTCTGATAATTTAAAATCAAGTATAGGCCTTGATAGTGTTGTTTTTTCTGTAACAGGAAGAAACTTGATCAATATAAATAATATTCCTGGTATTGACCCAGAGGTAAACCAATTTGGGACAGGAAATGCTATAGGTGTTGATTATTTTACTAATCCTCAGACACAATCAACACTTTTTGGTGTAACGTTTAATTTTTAAAATAATTAAAATGAAAAATATTTACAAATTTTTAATTTTTATCTCATTAGTGTATACTGTATTCTCATGTGAAGACATAGTTTCTGATATTAATGAAAACCCAAATGACCTGATTGTTTCAGATGTACAAGAGAAACTATTTTTGACTGGTGGTCAGCTTGCTAATATTCAACTTCAATGTGGTCACTTAAATCGAGTTAGTGGTATGTATTCTGGACAACTCATTGGTTTCGCAGCGTTGTATTCAAATATTTATGGTTATAATTTATCAACGGGGGAGTCGAATGATGAATGGAGGGCCCTTTACGGAGGTGTTATGACTAATATGAGACATATAAGAGAAAATTCAGATAGTGCTTTACTTAGTGGAATAGCCGCAATAATTGAGGCTCATGCCTTTGGGACTGGGGCATCACTTTGGGGAGATATACCTTATTCTGAAGCTGGGGTTTCAGAAATTGAAGATCCAATTTTTGATCCACAAGTTGATGTATATAATTCTGCAATTGCGCTTTTAGATGAAGGAATTACTACATTAAATGGTGCGACTTCAGAACCAATTGATGAGGATATATATTTTAATGGCAATAAGGATAATTGGATTGCAGCAGCATATACCTTAAAAGCACGTTTTTACCTTCATCAAAAAGATTATTCCAATGCATTATCAGCTGCACAAAATGGTATTTCTTCTGCAAGTGGAGATTTAAAATTTGTCCCAGGAAATGCTGTTTCTGGAGACACAAATCTTTTTTGGACTATACTCGCAGGATCAAGATCTGGTGATTTAGGTAATAATTTAGATGGTACTGAAAGTTATCTACTTCAAATTTTAGATTCTTCAAATGCTTTGTCTCGAAACCATTCAAAAACTGATGAAACAGCTAGAAGGGCATATTATATGATTGATGCATCTGGAAGTGGAAATGAAGGGATAATTCAAGAGCGTGAGCCACAAAATATGGTAACTTTTTTTGAGAACAAACTAATTATGGCTGAAGCGGCTGGAAGAAGTGGAGGGGTTAATGCAGGATTACCTCATCTAAATGAAGTAAGAAATTGGTTAAACAGTGGTGGAAACCTTAACGCTTCATTTATAGGAAAAGCTTTCAAATATTCCCCATTTGAAGTATCAGATTTTAATGATGGTGGGATTGAAAATCCTGACAATATTAGTGCTGATGATGCTTTTTTACGCGAGGTAATTGAAGAACGTTATGTGTCTGGTTTTGGCATGCATATGCCTTACAATGACGCCCGTCGGTTAAGGAAATCAGATAACGTAATAGCAGTTCCATACTTTATGGTTGAAGCGGATAATACCCGCAAACCAGAAAGAATGCCTTATGCTCAAAATGAGTTAAACTCAAATTCAAATGCACCAGATGAGGATCCAGGAATCTTCAGTAAAACTAGTGTTAACCAATAAATAAAATAATAGTTTTATAAAAAGGGTTTATGTTATTAATATAAGCCCTTTTTTTATAATTCTATGACCCCATAAGTTTAAATTAAGTAAAATAAATTATATTTTAATGGCCCTAAAGGGTTTGATTAATTTAAAATTTGCCATTAAATGAATTCAAAAAAAATAGGTCTCTTTTTAGGACCAATATTATTTATTTTAACAAGACTATTTTTTAACTCTGAAGGGCTCTCTAATGAAGCAAATGCAGTTTTAGCATCAACATTATGGATTGCAGTTTGGTGGATAACTGAGGCAATTCCCATTGCGGCTACCTCTCTTTTACCAATTATTC
>CAZYFB010000095.1:0-4963 GCA_964646655.1 uncultured bacterium | reverse complement strand
ATATATAAAATAGGTGCAGGAGATGTTTTTTTATTCAATATGATAACTACTAATGGTGTTATAACTATTGATTTAACAGTTTCTCCTTCTGGAAATATACTTATACCTATTGTAGGTAAAGTTAAATTACTAGGTAAAACATTAGCACAATCTTATAAAATTATAATTGAAAAATGTAAGGAAAAGTATGAGGATGCATATGTTTATGTTAATTTAATTAAATTAAGACAATTTAAGATATTAATTACAGGTAACATTTCAAATGCAGGTATGCATGTTATAACTGCAAATAGTAGAGTGTCTGATTTGTTTGAAAATATTTTTACATTTTCTCATGTTGATACTATTTTATCGCAACACATCCTAGATTATCCAAAAAATATAATGATAAGTAAAGATATAACACTCATTCGAGATAATGATGAGATACATGTAAATCTTTTTGATTATTATTTTAATGGCGATAATGAAAACAATCCTATTCTACAAGAACAAGATATTATAAATATTAAAAATACTAAAAAAATTACTGTACTTGGAGCTGTTGATAAGAGTATAAGATTAGATAATCAAGATTTATTGACTTATAAAGATTTAATTAATTTAGCTGGATTTTCTACCTCAAATGCTGACTTAAGTAAGATTAAATTTTTAAATTCATATGCTATTTCATCCTTATATAATAATGAAAAAAATAGAATAAATAATATTGATCCAAAGTATAGAAGTGATACAGATGAATCCTTTTTAAGTGCAAGAAGTAAGACGCTTAATGGTATCATATATATAAATGATTTCAAAAAATTAGATAATTTTTTAAATCAAAAACCAATTGATGGTGATATATTAATCATACCTCCTAAAAGTAATTGGGTAGAAATATTAGGAGGAGTTCAAAATCCAGGTACTTATATACATGAAAATAATAAACAAATATACGATTATATATTAAATGCTGGTGGATATAATAATTTTTCAAAAGATATGTATGTTTTAGATATAAATTCTGGAACAAGAAAAAAAATTAATAAATACTATATGCCAAAGCCTGGTGATGTAATTTTTGTTGAAGAAAAAATTGGCTATAAACGTTGGGATAGAGTTAAAGATATAATTTCTATATCAGCAAGTATATCTTCTGTATTACTAGTACTTAATAATGTATTAGGAAATAATTAATATGGACAAAAATAAAGAAATAGATCTAAGTAAGATATCCAATAGTATTAAAGTAAATAAAATGAATATACTATATTCAACTTTAATTGGTTTTATTATATCAATTTTATATATAGTTATTGCTACTCCATATTATCAATCTTACATATCAATCAATCCAATAGGAGACAATATTAATTCAGGTAGGTCAATGGGTGGATTGCAAAGTCTAGCATCAGAGTACGGTGTAAATTTAAATGTTGCTGATTTTATCAATGATAAACCTTCTTTTTATATTCCGGATATTGTAAATAGCAGGATTTTAAAAAAAGCAGTTATTTCTAATAAATGGAATACTAATAATGGGGGAGTTGATTTAATTGATTATTGGCAAATTAATGATACTACAAAATTTAGTATTGCTAAACTAATAGGTAGTTTTTTAGGGGGCAATGAAAATAAAAATCTTGAACTAAGATTTATGGATGCTGCTATTGATAGGTTATCTGAACAATTACTGGTTCAGGAAGAAGAGTCTGGTTTAATTGTTATTTCAGTGCTTATGGAAGAATCTCAGCTAGCTGCTGACATATCAAATTTCATTGCTAATTATATTAAAAAATATGTTAGCGATATAATGTTATCATATTCATCTACCCATAGAGCCTTTATTGAAGAGAGATTAAAATATTCAAAAAATGAACTTTCACAGTCTGAAGAAGAACTCAAAGAATTTAGTGAGAAAAACCCTTTTGCTGTTGATACGCCAGAATTGCAATTACAAAGAGGTAGATTATTAAGAAATATGGAAGTTAATCAGCAAGTTTATATTACTTTAAGACAACAGTACGAAATGGCTCGTATTAATGAATTAAAGGAGATTCCAGTTATTAATATTCTAGATAATGCTGAACCTGCTTCAGACGAGGCTAAACCACAAAAATTATTAACCATCTTTATAGTTACACTTCTTTCTTTAATTTTATCCTCCTCTTATGTAATTATAAAAGATGAAATAAATTCGTAACTATAATATTTGATAAAATTATTTAGGAGTTAAGTTGTATTATTTTATTGGAATAATAATATTATTTTTATCATTTATTTCCATTTTTAAGATAGAGATAAAAAGAAGTGGCATTATATTAATTTTAATTTGTGCTGCTCTTTATATTATATCATCAATTAGATTCAACATTGGTACAGATTACCCCTATTATTATTTATTTTTTGAATCAGTAAAACCATTATCTTTTCATCCCAACTATTCTTTTCCTAGTAATTATATGGAACCCATGTTTATGTATGTAGTTGCTATATTGAAATATTTATTTGACTCACCAATTTTCTTTTTTTCTTTTTGGTCTTTTATATCAATAATATTCTTTTGGATTGGAATTAAAAGAGAATCAGAAAATTATATTCTATCTTTATTTATTCTATATTGTATTTTTTATCATCATTACTTTTTCAACACAATAAGACAAGGTGTTGTGATGGGAATATTTATCTACTCTTTGACACATATAATAAATAGACAAACGTATAAAGTTTTAATTATAAGTTTATTATCATCATTAATACATTCATCTGGTTTATTTATTTTTTTAGCTTATATAGTATCTTTTATATCGTTTAAAAGTAGAATTTCTTATATAATTTTGTTGATTGCATCAATAGGTATTTGGAAATCAGGTTTAGGTGAAAACATTTTTACTTCTATAGCATTGCTATTTCAGGATATTATTCCAAATTTATATATGTATGTAAAGGTTTTCTTTTATGATCATAATATTGTTCAAATTAGTCAAAGACTTTTGTTAATTATACCATTAATATATTTTTACCCAACCCTATCAGATGATGAAAAGTTTAAAAAGTTATTCAGTATTTATTTTTTTGGTACGGTTATATATTTTTCATTTGGATTTTTTGGACTATTTATAACTAGAATTAACATGTTTTTCAGAATTCTTGAAATCATTTTAATTCCAATTTTGTATGAAAAACTGAAAAGTAGAAATCAGAAGATTTTGGTACAATTTTGCATCACAATCTGGTGTTTTACGATAATGAGTTGGTTACTATATAAGGATGCTTATTATCCTTTTAAATCGATATTTTCCATTTTTTAATGAAATTAATTTCAGTTATAATACCAACTTTTAATAGGGTAGATTTATTAAAAAATGCTATTAATAGTGTTTTGACTCAAACTTACTCTAATATAGAAATAATAGTTATTGATGATAATTCTAATGATAATACAGAATCTTTAATTAAAAACCTTAATGATAATAGAATAAATTATATCAAAAATAAAGAAAATCTTAAAGCACCTTTATGTAGAAATATAGGAATAAATATATCCAGAGGTGAATTTATAGCATTTTTAGATGATGATGATATTTGGTATCACAATAAATTAGAAGAGCAAATTAAGTTATTTGATAATAGTAATGTTGGGTTAGTATACTGTGTTACAGATTTATTTTTTGAAAATTATAATTTAACTTACTCTACTAAACCTCAAAAAAGAGGAAATATTTTCAATGATATTTTAGTAAATAATTATATTGGTGCTACACCATCTGTAGTTGTAAGAAAAGAAGCTTTAAAATCCTTAAAAATAAAAAAGAATGAATATTTTGATACCAGTTTTGAAGCTAGACAAGATTATGATCTATGGATTAGAATATGTAAGAGATGGGATGTGGACTTTGTATCAAAATCGCTATTAAAGCAAAATTATAGAAAGAATTTGGTAAGAATATCTAGTGATTTAAACAATCATATTAATGCACATAAAAAAATAAATAATAAATATAAAAATGATATAATATTAAATTTATCTGATCATCAAATTAAAGAAAGATTAATTAATCAGGATTTATTTTTAGCTGCACAAGCAATAAAGATTTCAAATATTAAATTAGCTCGAAAACATTATTTAAATGCATTAAAAAGGAAAAAGACATTGAAACTATTATTATTTTATTTAAGTTCCATTCTAGGTGCAAAATTTATGATTAAGCTAAGGTCTTATAAAAAATGAATGATTTTAGTAATTTTGAAAGAGAAACATCAAAGTTTATAAAAAGATTTCCATACTTTCATAAATTGATTAAATATATATATCAGTATATAAATTACATCTTAAAAAGAGATAAAAATTTTTCTTATACAATTCATCGTAACGCTGTAATTACCAATATTTCAAATGAATCATTATTTTATGGATATTATGATCATAGCCCATTTTCAAATGATATGAATCATTTTATTTCCCATTCTTTCAACAACAGTCTTTTTCTTAACTTGTATAAATTTAAAAATGAAAAGTTAATTAAAGAAGCAAGTATAACTGAAACTGATTACTTTAATTTTCAACAAGGTATTAGGCCAATTTGGCTGGATTCAAAAAACATTATTTTTAATTACGTTGATAATAAATTTTTCAAATCAGGTATCTACAACATTGATAATAAATTGACTACCAGCATTAAATATCCAGTTCAAGAGGTGTCACCTGATGGTGAAATAATTTTTTCTATTAATTATTATCATTTAGACAAAATAAATAGAGATTATGGGTATAATATAAATGAAAGATTAAAATTTGAACATATAAACGGAATAATTGGATATAGGCACAAAATTGATAAGATTTTATTTAATTTAAAATCTGAACATATTTTTAATCATTCACAAAATAAGCATAATTTTAAATTAGAAGATTGTGAGATAAATCACTTACATCATTGTCCATATACAGATTCAATATTGTTTATTTTTAGAAATATAA
>CAZYFB010000094.1:0-4969 GCA_964646655.1 uncultured bacterium | reverse complement strand
CAAAAGTTTTACTAAAGGAATTAGTAAATTATCATTATTATTACCGTATGTTATGTCAAAATAATATAAACTAATGACTCTAAAAAATTTAGATAACAATCTTAAAAATTTACTTATATATTACCTAACAACTCTAGCCATTGGCTTTAGTTTGGGAGTATTTTATGTATATCTTAATTCTGAATTTTCCAATAGCGGGATGATTGAACAGTACCTTGGAAATGATGATGATTGGAATCCTAAATTACCAAAAACTTTATTAGATCTTGTTTCTCATACACATGAACATATAACTATGTTTTCTATTATATTTTTATCTTTGGGTATAATTTTCTCATTTAATACAACCATTAATGGTTTTTGGAAAAAGGTATTGATGTTGGAGCCTTTTGTATCAATAATCTTAACATTTGGTGGTTTCTTTGTTATGAGATTTTTAACGCCAAATTTTAGTTATATAATCATGATTTCATCAATACTGATGTATCTTTGTTTTTACATTATGTTTCTTGTTTGTATATATGAATTAATATATTTAAAAAAAATAAATCAGGAGAACTAAAACTATGAATAAAATATTCAATACTAAAATGTGGTTACTCATTCTTGCTGTAGTGCATACCGTAATGGGAATTATAGTTAACTATCAACAAATAACTGCTGATGTTGCTGATATTAATGCATTTAATACTGAAAATTTAGCTATCTTCTTAATTTTTGGATGTATGTCTATATACTTATTTTATGCTGCTATGATGACCTCTGGTCAAAATCAGGCAAGACTAGCTGCAGTTTTATGTGTTCCTTTTTTCATCTTTTTTGTAATATCATGGATAATGGAACTAAACCTTACAGGCGTTCCAGTTGCTGCAATGCCTGAGGCAATTTTACCTTTTGTACTTTGGGCAATGCCTGGTATTTCTGGCATAATGAATTGGAATTTGAGCGATTAAACTATTAATCATTCTAAATTAAAAATTGTAATAAAAAAACCTCATTAAAAGTAATGAGGTTTTTTTATTTCTTTAAACTAGCTCTTTAATTTCTTGTGGCTCGACAAATATCACCAAAATAAATATTTTTATAAGTAAAATCACATCCTGACATTAATGATTCACCATAATTATCAAGCCAATCTTTATGTAAAGCTAAATCTGTTTGATTTGGCGGTAAAACACTAAATTTTACAGAATATAAATCATCTATATCACCAGGAAGTGATATATTTCGTGCATAATGAAAATTATCAATTAAATTAATATGTGGAAGTAAATCTACAAAAGTTTGTAAACCAGTCTTTTGATTAGTTACTATAGCTGTTATATATAAATAAGGAACAAATCCACCAGCAGGAGTCCCTTCTGGTATATTTTTATCATCCCAATTAACACGAGCTTCAATATGAACGTGGGTATTTTTTTCATCAAGATGCATTCCCATTGGCATGACATGATCTTTTATCGCACCTTCAAAAATAAATACTACACCAGGTTCAATTCTTTTTTCGCCAATTACAAGTTCTTCAGCAACTAACATAAAATTTAGTAATAATAATGTTATAAATATTTTTTTCATTAAAACCCCTATTCTTTTTTTCTTCCAATTTTTTGATATAATACATTTAACCCTATCATTGATATTAACCATGTGATAAATTCAATAAGACTTGGATCACCATTATAACCAAAAAATCCTTTAAATAATCCACCTATAGATCCTTTATCATGCAACATGGGATATGAACCATCTAAGTTCTTTTTAGGATTTATATCCCAAATTCTAGAAGCCCATTTCTTTGCTTTTTTTTCTTTATCAATAGAAAATGATTTAGTATCACCATTTACTCTAGTTGCAACGATATTATCATCTTCAATTTGTGTCTCACCACCAATATAAGGTATTACACCTCCAGATTCTAGTTCATGAACTCCATAGGTTAACATACCAGCAGCAACAAAAATAAGAAAAACTGAAGTCACATTAAAAAACTGTTTTAAAGGAATTTTAACACCTTGTACAAAAATAATATACCCAGCAAATAAACCTAGAAGAGATCCAATTACAGAAGGAAATACTGAAATACCATCTTTAATTCCAATAGCATATAAAAATAATATTATTTCTACTCCTTCTCTAAAAACAGCAACAAAGGCCAGAGTAAATATTCCATATTTAAATCCTGAGGATAAAGATTCTTTTGCTTGATTTTTTAAATCTTCAGAAATATTTTTATTTTGAGCCATCCAAATAATCATCGTTGTAAGCACTATTGAAGCTATAATCATTATAATACCTTCAAAAATTTTAGATGCATTACCTTCAAAACCACCAGCTATCATTTGAAATATGATTGAAGCTATAATACTAACAAAAATTGCACTAAAAACACCGCCCCATAACATTTTAATGCTACTGTTGTTACCAGATTTTTTTAGATAGGTATATAATATCCCTATAATAAGAGAGGCTTCCAGTACCTCACGAAACATAATGATTAATTCTGCCATATTACATCCTTTTCTTAATGAGAATCAGTCTCAATTTAAGAAAATAATTAAATTCAATGAAAGGAAATTATACTATATAAGAAGAAATATTATATTAGTTATTTTTAAGCATTTTTTCAACTTCCATAACATGCAATTCTTCTTGACCAATCATGCTTCTTGCGTACTCTTCCAAATAAACAGATTTTCCATCTATTAAATCAAGTAACTCATAATAGGTTTGAATTGCTTTTTTTTCATGCTCTAAAGTTTCCTTTAGAATTTCTGAAATGTCATGCTTAAAAGTCTCATGTATATTATTGATGTTCAATGGAGGATGTCCACCTAAACCAGTAATATGTTCTCCTGCTAAATTTGCATGTGTAAGTGATTCTGTTGCTTGTGCCTTAAAAAAATCAACCAAAGGTAATCTGTTAGCACCAAAAATCATTAAAGAATAATGCGTATACCTTATAACTCCTGAAAGTTCAAGATCAAAAATTTCTGATAATTTTTCAATTATTTTATTATTATTCATTATCTATTCCCTCTTTAATTAGCTACCTAAAATTAAATTAACTAATGATACAACATCAATAACATTTATTTGACCATCATTATTAATATCAGCTGTATTATTATCTAAATTACCACTTAAGATTATTTCAATTAGATATATAATATCTAATATATTTATTATCGTATCTTGATTGATATCACCTGGAAAAATAGTATATTTCTTTAAAAAATTCCATATTTCTTCACTAGCATTTATATCCATATTTCCATAAGCACCAGGCCAATCATGCTCACCATTTACAACTTCATAAAGCCAAACCTCATTATCATCTATACAATCATAATATCTATGATTAATTACATAACTACCATCTGAAAAATCTGTATTAGGTAAATTTATATCTTCATTTTCAAGACATTCATTTGTAGCGACCCAATAATCAATACCATCAAGAGTGCTTAAATATGGACCCCATCCATCATTATTTTCCATATCACCTTCCCAAAGCGTAACATTATCATTTGTACCATGAATTTCTAAAACAGGAACAGCCACACCATCACATGACTCATAAATCCATTCCATCATTGTACCTGCTACTGGAGCTATTGCCTTAAATGTATCATGTGCTTTACAAGCTAACAAATATGACATATCTCCACCATTTGACATACCTGTTGAAAATGTATTGACTGTACTTAAATTGTGCTCCTCTTGTAAATAATCAGCAAGTGACTCTATAAAGTCTACATCATCAACAGATTGATTTTGATGAAATTCATAACCTACGTTCCAGAAATTATTATCATATTGATCAGATGTGCCTTGAGGGTAACAAACTGCAAAACCATTTTCATCTGCAACGGTATTAAAATTTGAATAACTCATAATTGAATTAGCACTACTTGTATAACCATGTAAAACAAATAATAAGGGTGCATTTTCAGGTAGGTTTTGAGGTTTATAGAAAAAATATTCACGGTTTCTACCCTCATGCTCAAATTGTGAAAGCTCTAATATATGATTACAATATCCATAATCATTTGAATACTCATCACCACAATCACCACAATCAAAACTAAATTCTTCACATTGAAAATCATAACCCCATTGACCGTCATCACACCAACCATCACCTACCCATGAATCAGTAATGCCATCACCGTTAAAATCTTCACAGTACTGATTATTTACATAACAATCATATCCATATGTGGCTTCATTATTACAAAATCCAGTACCAACACAGTCATACATTAACATATTATCATCACAATCCTGATTAAATGACAGTGAGATTAATATTAAAAAAATAAATTTAAACTTAACTATTGATTGCATTAGGAATTAAATCATTTAAAAGCTGTTCAATATCTTTTTTAGATACAGGCTTATCCTTACCCATAAGTACTAACCCCATAAACAAACCACCCAGGGCTTTAAATAAAACTTGAGGCTTAGTTTTAGGAAACTCACCTTTTTTAATACCATCTTCAAGAAGTGCAGAGATAACAGAATACATTCTTTCTTGATATGAACGCCAACTCTCAGAATCAAAATTAATCTTTTTAGGTGCATTAAATAAAAACTCATATAAACCTGGTCTTGATCTAACATTATCTGAAATAGATAATAAAATATTTACAAAAGTATCTCTTGGACTTTGATTATCTTCATTAATAACAGGCTCTAAATTTTCCCACAAACTTTTCCAACCATTTGATAAAATAGCTGCAAAAACTTCTTCTTTTGATTTAAAATAATAATATAGCGTAGCCTTACCAAACCCTGAAGCTAAAGCAATTTCATCCATCGTGGATCCTTCAATTCCTTTTTCTTTAAAAACTTCAAGGGCACCATTTAATATAAGATCTTGTCTTACTTTACGTTCTTTTAATTTTCTCTCTGAAAGGTTCATATTTTTTAAATAATTTTATAATGTCTTATCGTAATATAACATATC
>CAZYFB010000093.1:0-5049 GCA_964646655.1 uncultured bacterium | reverse complement strand
CAATAATTACTAGGTGATTTAAACCCGTTGAGTTTGGTATATCTGTAAAATAATTTGAATCATTATCTGGGCAATCACCTCCAGTATACATATCTTCCCAAAAATCTGCACATTCTCCTGCTACTGATTGAATTTCGTTACCATTTGAATCAGATATAATAATTTCTTCAAAACACTCAGGTGTAGGATTAATACCATATAACTCAATATTGGTTAATATTCCTTGGCCTGCTGGTATCGTATTACCCTCAAGAGAGAAACCTATTACAATATTTCCACTATTTGATACATTGAAACCAAATTCTTCTGCTAGACCCCCAAAAGTTGATTCTATATTAATATTTGATATTGTAAACTGAAAACCTGCAACATCTATGTAAGAACTATATAATATCTCAACATTCATATCACAGTAATTTCCAAATTCTAATAAGGCTGTGCAGGAACTGCCATCTCCACCGCATTCTCCACAATCATCTTCAACAGCATCTCCAAAACAATCATCATTACAATCTTTGTCTGCATTGTTTCCTCCGCAGACTCCACAATCATCTACCACAGCACCACCTCCACATTCACCATCACAATCGATTTCAACAATACAGTTCCCATCACAGTCAAAATTTTCTTCAGGATATTGACAATCTCCATCAGAACCAAAATTACATGCTAACTCGTCTTCGCAAAAATCACATTCTTCATTTGATAAATCAAGACATTCGCTGGAAAAAAATTGAATTGAATTACCATCTGAATCGGACATTACAATATTTTCAATACATTGCCTATCAGGACCAGCAGTATATGAGTTTAAGGCTATATTTGTTAATATACCTTGTCCTGCTGGTATTACATTACCTTCAAAAGAGAACCCTATTATAGTATTCTCACTATTTGAAATAGAAAAATCAGCTTCTTCAGATGCGCCTCCAAAAGTAGTTTCTATATCAACACCTGATACATCAAATTGAAATCCTGCAATGGCTGTATCTGAGTCATATATAATTTCCAAATTATTATCACAAAATGTACCAAACTCTAAATTATTAACTAATTCAGGGTCATCACCATTTGAATTTTGGTAACCAGGGGTTCCATTGATTTCAAAACTTGCTTGCCAGTTAGATCCATTATTATTGTCATAATTAGCATTAATTAACTCTATCGATGGGCCGTGAGCATTTCCTTCAGTAGGGAAATCATCCCAAAACCAGTACCCAGTATCATAGTTCACATAATCAACATAATTGTGATGTGCATCTAATAGGTATAAAGTTTCACCATCATTTGATAGCGAACCACCATGATGGTCAATACAATTTTCGTATGTATGAGAATTTCTACAAAGCAACACATAATCTCTAGCCGCTATTACATGATGATCAAATTGGTAATGAATGTTATTTGATGCAAATGACCAATCTGTTATATCAATATCATGGTCAGAATTATTATACAATTCAATAAATTCATAATCTGAATCTTCGTAGCCTAAATTTAGTGAAGGATTATAATGTATTTCATTAATTACAACATTGGATATACCAAATGTAATTAATAATAATGTTGTTAATTGTGCAAACCTAATCATGAAAACCTCAATTTTATTTTTATATTTAAAATTCTATCCAAATAATTTAATGACAAAATGCGCGATTTGCACGTTTTTTTTTATTTTTTTATAAAATATTTTGTTTTATAGAGGAGTTGATTAGTATCACAATTTTATTTTTTTAGGTTGTTTATAATAATAATAAGCTAAAATAGCTTCAAACTTTAAAAAAGGAGGAATTATCATGAGACAGCCAAACATTAATAATAAAGAGATAAATTTTAATAATCAAAATTTTGAACCCTCTGATGACGATTTAAAAAAAATTGAAGAGGAAGTAAAAAAGCTGCTAAATAAAGATTTTAACTAGATTAGAGTGACCCAGGAAGGATTCGAACCTTCGGCCAATGCCTTAAAAGGGCACTGCTCTACCAGCTGAGCTACTGGGTCTTAAACTAATTCTTTTGCACTAATTGAAACAATCAGAGCGCCCTAAATTTATAAATTAAAAAAAATAGAACAAACTTTTTATAATTAAATAAGTATATTTTTTTATTTAATTAATTGCTTATATTTTCATCCGCTTTTTAAAATTGTTTATGGGGGCGACATGGCTTCGACGAATAAATTGTTGACTTTTAGTTGCATGTCGAGGTTCTCTAGTAACCTCGCTAATCATCTAGGGAAAACTAATAAGTGCCGATTACGGTTACGCAGCTGCTGCTTAAATAGCCAGTAGCCATCTCTTTTAGTTTTCGTGTGTGAAACTATTTTTGAGATGTCATCTTTAGCACACTCGTCTAGTAATTTTTCTGCTGTTACTAAATTAAATCATCTACTTCGGTAGATACGCAGAATCGTCTAAATAAGTTTGTTTATTTATAAAATTTAGATCAAAGCTTAAAATAAACTAAACATGTAGATACTATCAGAAAGCTTTATTCGGACGTGGGTTCGATTCCCACCGCCTCCACAAAATAATTTTTAATATAATTAGTTACAATTTGTAATGTAATTGAACTATCTGTTTTTGTAAATTCCAAAAAAACCAAAGTAGAAATTAAAGGGAAATATACATGAATAATCAATTTAAAATTATAAGTTTAATCCTATTCGTTTTGAACTTTGCTATATCTCAAGTTAGTGTCAATTCAGTACCAAGGTCTACAAATATGGATCTTGATATTAATATTCCAAATATTACTTTACCTGAATTTGATCATGATGCTTTATTATTAGAAGATATAGAAGAAATAGATAAAAATGTTCCTTATAGGTTTGGTAGCCCACTAGATGTAAATCTAAATTTAAATAATTCTGGTTTATGGGAAAATGTTGAAGGTGGAAAACTCTGGAGACTGTCAATTACAAGTAAAAATGCTTACTCTATAAATTTATTATATGATAAATTTATTTTACCAAAAGGTGCTGAACTGCATGTATATGATAAAAATAATTCTACAGTATTAGGTGCATTTACATATTTAAATAATAAATCTTACGAAACTTTTTCTACCGCACCAACAAAAGGTGATGTAACAATTTTAGAATATTTTGAACCTAACGATGTTGAATTTAATGGTATCATTCAAATAGGAAGAGTGGTTCATGCATATAAAGATGTGTTTTATCCTGATGAATCTAGAGATTATGGAGATTCTGGCTCGTGTAATAATAATGTTAATTGTCCTGAATTTATTGATTGGGAGGCAGAAATTCGATCTGTAGCGATGATACTAAGTGGTGGTGGATTTAGGCTATGCACTGGTTCATTAGTGAATAATGTTAGACAAGATTTAACTCCATATTTTTTAACGGCAAATCACTGTTTAGGTGGTGAGTCGAATTGGATTTTTATGTTTAATTATGAAAGTCCTGCTTGTAATAATCAAAATGGACCTACTTATATGACTGTTCAAGGATCTACATTGCTGAATAATTCAGCCAGCTCGGACTACGCAATTCTTAGATTGGAAGAAGAAATTCCTGATACTTATGAAGTACATTATGCCGGTTGGGATGCTTCTGGAAATACACCCTCAACTCCAGTAGGAATTCATCACCCAAGTGGTGATATTAAAAAAATATCTTTTGATTATAATAATGCTTCAAATGCAGGAAATTATTGGGATGTAAATAATTGGGAGGATGGGACAACTGAACCAGGCTCATCTGGATCACCCCTTTTTGATGGAAATACTCATAGAATAGTTGGTCAGCTTTATGGAGGGACTGCTTCATGTACATCTATTACTTATGATACTTATGGTAAAGTTAGTTCTTCTTGGAATTTAGGATTAAGAAATTTTTTAGATCCGGACAATACTGGAACAACTGTTCTAGATGGTATGGATGCAATCGATTTGCCAGATCCTGAACTAGCATATGATACTGAGGAATTATTATTTGATATGAATTTTAATGAAACTCAAACAAGTATAGTAAATATATCAAATATTGGAGAACCTGATTCAGAATTAAACTTTACTATAAACTCATCACCATTTAATGTAATCGGTGATGGTCCTGATGATGGAAGTTACTTTTGGACTAATTCAAATCTTGATAACAATACTTCTTACGAATGGATTGATATTAGTGAATTTGGTAATATCTATACTTTCCCAACAAATGATCAAGCTGGAGAAATACTTGAAATAGATTTTAATTTCCCATTTTATGAAGATGATTTTACAAATAATTCTTATAATGAGTTGTTTATAAATCCCAATGGTTGGGTCGGATTTGATACTGATGCTGCAAGTTGGAATAACACAGGTATTCCATCAGCTGAAATTAATGGTGCAGCTATTTTTGGACTATGGGATGATTTAAATCCTGTGAATGATAATTGTAATCAATATTGCTCAGGAAATGTTTATTATCATTCAAATTCTGATCGTTTTGTAATTTGGTTTAATGATGTAGCGCATTGGTGGACATATTTTGAAAATACTTTTTATGATTTCCAAATTGTAATTTACCCATCAGGAAAAATAGATATAAACTACAGAAACATTGATGGTAACTATGATGCCTCTGTAGGAATTCAGAAAAATTCAAATATTGGTTCACAAGTTATTTTTGGAGCAGATGGCCTATCTAATAACTTTAATATTACATTTGAATCTGCGCCAAAATGGTTGACTACAAACCCAAATCAAGGCACATTGCTTGATAATGAAAATCAAGCTGTTACCGTATCAAGTAACAGTGATGAAATTGATGGCAGTTTTTATGCTTACATGAATGTTTCATCAAACGGTGGTAGTATTTCTATACCGATAATAATGAATGTAAATGGGAGTATCCTAGGAGATACAAATGGTGATTCAAATATTAATGTTTTAGATGTTATTATAATGGTGAATATGATAATTGGAGAAGCTGAAATAAATTTAAATACTGCAGATATGAATCTTGATGGGCTTATCAATGTATCTGATGTTGTATTATTAATTAATTCTATTTTAGGATAATTAAATGTTAAAATATTT
>CAZYFB010000092.1:0-5063 GCA_964646655.1 uncultured bacterium | reverse complement strand
TTTGATGGAGGAAAATCATTTTTAAAACTAAAAGATGAATCCAATCCTTTAGAGTCTGATATTGAGATTATTGCTAAGCCACCAGGTAAA
Organism: uncultured bacterium; assembly: GCA_964646655.1. Taxonomy (GTDB): domain Bacteria; phylum Fidelibacterota; class Marinisomatia; order SCGC-AAA003-L08; family D37C17; genus TMED6. The sequence continues at coordinate 4,973 of CAZYFB010000092.1, read as the reverse complement.
AAAAATAAATCACTTAAAATGTTATCATCAGGTGAAAAAGCTTTAACTGCAACAGCTATTCTATTTGCTATATACCTTAAGAAGCCAAGCCCTTTCTGTATATTAGATGAGATAGATTCACCTCTTGATGATAATAATATTAAAAAATTTACTGATGTAATTAAAAGTTTTTCAAAAACAACTCAATTTATTATAATCACTCATAATAAATTAACGATGCAAGAATGTAATTATATGTATGGGATAACTCAATCTGTTCAAGGTGTTTCAGATGTTGTCTCTGTTAAATTAAGAGAGGTATCATGATTGAAAATTTAAATTTATCTGACAAGAGAATATTATTAAGAGTTGATTATAATGTCCCTATTCAAGATGCTGAAGTTATAGATGACTATAGAATTAAAAAAAGTTTAAAAACTATAAATTATTGTTTAGATCAGGGGGCTTCTGTTACCATTATGTCACATTTAGGTAGACCAAACGGATTTGATGAAAATTTTAGTTTACTGCCTGTAGCTGAAAAGTTAAGTGAATTATTAAATAAAGAAGTTATTTTTTCTGATGATTGCATATCAGACAAAGCTTTACTTAAATCTACAACTTTAGAAAAAGGTCAAATCCATTTACTAGAAAATTTAAGATTTCATAATGGAGAATTAGAAAATTGTTTGGATTTTTCTAAAACTTTATCATTTCATGGTGATGTTTATATTAATGATGCCTTTGGCACAGCTCACAGAGCTCATGCATCAAATGTAGGTATTGTTAATTTTTTTGATGAAACATCAATTGGATTTTTAATGAAAAAAGAATTAAAATATTTGTTACATGAAATTAGTGATCCAATAAGACCATTTTCAGTACTTATGGGGGGCGCTAAAATAAAGGGTAAAATTGAGTTAATAGAAAATTTCCTTAAAGAAGCTGATAATCTAATTGTAGGTGGCGCTTTGTCATTTCCTTTTTTAAAAGTTAAGGGGTATGATATTAATTCTCCTTTAATAAATAATGAAGATATTGAATGTGCTAAACATTTATTTTCATTATCAAATAAATTAAAAAAAGATATAATACTTCCATATGACTTTGTTGTTTCTACATCACTAGATAATTATGATAATATTGATATAAAAAAAGTTGAAAATTTGGATTCCTCAGATGGATGTTTTGATATAGGTCCTGAAACAACAATGTATTTTAGTCAAATTTTATCTACCTCTGAAACCATATTATGGAATGGTCCATTAGGGGTAAGTGAAAATCCATATTTTGGTACGGGAACACAACAAATATGTAGAATTATAGAAGAATTATCAAATAATGGTATCATTTCTATTTTAGGGGGTGGAGATACGGCAGCAGCAGCACAAAAATTTTCTCAGTTTAATACATTTAGTCACATATCAACAGGCGGGGGAGCTTCATTAGAGCTTTTATCTGGAAAAAAATTACCTGCATTATTAGCATTGGAGCAAAATGAAAAGTAGAATTAAATATTGTATTGCAAACTTTAAAATGAATCTTGGTACTAAATCAAAATTGTCTGAATATTTTAAACCTTTTGATAAATATATAGATACAGATACTGATAGTATTAAAATTATAGTTTCACCACCTTTTACTGTGATAAATCAAGCGGTAGATTTAACAAGCAAAATAAATAAAAATATTAAAATAGGTGCACAAAATATTAATGAGAATGTTTCTGGGGCATATACAGGTGAAATATCAATTGATATGATTAAAGACTGTAGAATTAATTATGTTATTACAGGTCATTCTGAAAGAAGATCTATTTATAAAGAAAATAACAAACAAATTAATGCTAAAAATAGAGCGTTATTATCTAATAATATAGCTCCAATTTTTTGTATAGGAGAAACCTTAGAGCAGAGATCCAAAAATTTAATTGAAAAAACCCTACGTGAGCAGTTAACGATTGGTCTTAATAATATTTCAAATTCTAAACTAATTTTAGCATATGAGCCTGTATGGGCAATAGGTACAGGTAAAACAGCAACAGCAGAAATTATCACTGATACACACCTTATGATTAGAAATATTTTAAATGATATTGGTTTTGATGGACAAAAGATATCTATATTATATGGTGGCAGCGTGAATAGAAATAATGCTAAAGATCTTATAGCATTGGCAGATGTAGATGGTTTTTTAATAGGTGGTGCATCTTTAGATGCAAAGCATTTTTTGGATATTTACAATATTATTGAGGAGAGTATTTAAATGTTATACAGTATTTTAGTTTTTTTATTAGTTTTAGTTTCGATTTTGTTAATTGGAATTATTTTGCTGCAGTCTGGACAAGGTGATATGGGTGCTGCAATGGGTGGAAATACAATGAATCAGGCTTTTGGAAGTGAAGGTGCAGATAAATTACTTGTAAGAATCACAACAACTCTTGCAGCTATTTTTATGGTATTGGCTATATCTATACAATGGTTTGGAAAATCCAATGAAATGGAAAGGTTTGACTCTGTTGATCAAGGCTTACCAGCAATTAATACTGAGGTTGAAACTAATCAAAGTAATGAGGGAATACCACTACCATCAGATTCAGAATAATTTTAGCTGAAGTGGTGGAACTGGTATACACGCTGTCTTGAGGGGGCAGTGAGATTTAATCTCGTGCGGGTTCAAATCCCGCCTTCAGCACATAAAAGATAAAAGGTTTAATATGAAATTTAAATATATATTTTTTTTAATTGCTATACCTTCCCTATGTTTTTCTAGAGGATATTCATGCTCAGAGATTGATAGTATCATTTCTAATAGATACAGTAATGGTGACTATGAAATAGCTCATAATATGGCAAAGAAAAATAAAGATAAAGAAGCATGCGATGCTTTTTTTTACTTCAATCTAGGAAAAGTTTTCAAAAAGTTTGATGATTTCAATTCTACTAGGGATATGTACAATTTAGCAATGAAAAAATCTAATGAAACTGATTATAAGATAATCAATCTAGAATATAAAAAATTATCCTTTTTTTCCTCTCAAATTAATTTTATTCAATCTATTTATGCTAGTGATGGTAATAAAGAAAAAGCTTTAACTAATTATAAAGAATTATTAACAGGAAATCAAAAATGGGATAATGGTGAACCATTTATAGATTCAAATCAAAATATGAGCTATGATACTGGCGAAGAGCATACTGATTGGAAGTTTGATGATATAGGTTTATTGAATTTATATATTGCTGACATTTATAAAAACAACGAAAATTATACTAGTGCTATTACTTATTTAAAATCAGCAATAGAGATTAATCCATTTGTTAAAAAATATAATGACTATATAAATGTAATTTCAAAATTAATAGCTAAAAAAGGTAATGATTTTTTAAGATTAGGTAATCTTGATAATGCTATAGAACAATACAATTTATCTTTATCAATAGATTCAACTGAATCATCAATTTTCTATAATCTTGGAAATGCATATTTTGAAAATCAAAATTTTGTTAATGCAATAGAAGCATATTCAAATGTTATAAAAATTGATCCAAATAAATATAAAGCTATTCATAAAATTGGTGTTTCATATCAAAAGCTAGAAGATCATGATAATGCTATTATTCAATTTAGAAAAGCTATTGGTGTAATAGAGCAAAATGATGAAAAATTTATGTCTTCATATCATAGTCTTGGAGTATCATTTATGGAAACTGGAGCATATAAAGATGCTATACAAATCTTAAATGAAGTTATTACTTTATCACCTCAGTATTACAAAGCTTATGAAACTCTCGGTGTTTTACATATAGAATCATCTGATTCAAGATTTACAAATTATGAATTAGCCCTTGAATATCTTCTTGAAGCTTCTAAAATTAAAAGTGAAAATTACAGACTTAAATTTAGATTGGCACAGTTATATAATATGATGGCTGAGGAAGATAAAGAAAATGAAAAATATAAGCCTATGAACAAGAATCTTGCTGAGGCAAAAAAATATGCAAGACAATGTTTAAAACTTAAAAAAACTTATGGTGGTGCATATTTTGAGTTAGGAGTAGCAGAACTAAATCTATGCAATCGATCCTCATCATTAAAAGCACTTAAAAAGGCAGCCAAATACGATAGAAGATATAGATCTGAGGTAAAACGTATAATAAAAAAAATGGATGCTATCATGAATCATTGCGAAGATAATTAAATTCTTATGATTAAGGCTGTTGTCTTCGATCTTGATAATACACTGTTAGATTTCATGAAAATGAAAGATACAGCTGTTCGTGCAGCCGTATCAAGTATGGTTTTTAATGGTTTAGATATAAATAAAGATGATGCTATTTCTAAAATTTATAAAATATATGATAGCAAGGGCTACGAGTACCAAGAAGTCTTTGATGTATTTTTAAAAGAGGTAATTGGTAAGGTAGATTATAAAATTTTAGCATCTGGCATTATAGCTTACAAAAGAGCAAAAGAAAATTCTTTGATGCTTTATAAAAATGTTGACGCAACACTTCATGCATTATCGAAAATTGGTTTAAAACTTGCTGTAGTATCTGATGCTCCAAGTAGGGAAGCATGGATAAGAATATGTACAGTTAAATTGGAGCATACATTTGATGCTGTTGTTACATTACATGATAAGGGTTTTCATAAGCCATCCCCAGAACCTTTTAACCAAGTAATTAAATCTTTAAACATTAAAGCAGAAGAAATATTAATGGTAGGTGATTGGCCTGACAGAGATATAATTGGTGCACAAAATGTTGGGATGAAAACAGCCTTTGCAAAATATGGTGATACTTTTGATACTCAAAATTCTGGTGCAGATTATGTACTTGAAGATATTTCAGATTTAATTGATATAATAAATAAAACAAACAATTAATGGTTGGTACTGACATAATAGAAGTTGCTCGCATTGAAAACCTTATTAAAGAAAAAGGTGATAAATTTTTAAATAAAATATATACTCAAAGAGAAATTGATTATTG
>CAZYFB010000091.1:0-5087 GCA_964646655.1 uncultured bacterium | reverse complement strand
TATATGAATCAAACAATTTACTATTAATAAACCTTTTAATTTTTTTTGTATTAATATCAGTGTTAATTGTAAAATTTTTAGGTGCTTTTAATACATTTATATTTTTTAGACTATGACCATCAATTTTGACAGGCAATTTAGATCCATATTTATGAATCAGTGTAACTTTGTGATTATTTTGATTACATGCTAGCACTAAATCTAGGCCTGATTGTGATGCACCATGAGGTGCACCAATTGTTTTAGATATTATAGTAATATTCACATCATAATTTAATATTTATTTTGAATGATAATTGTAGTATTTGGAATTATTTAATTTTATGTTACCTTTTAATGTGAGAATCTGTGTAATTATATTATTATCTTTAATTTTTTCTGAATCTAGATTAGAAAATTCAAGTGAAAGATTAAATGCTGTACTTTCTTCTTATGTTGATAGTCTGGGCAATGTTAACTACAAAGGTATAATAGATAACCCATTTGCATTAAATGATTATTTAAAATTTATAAAAGAAGTTAGCCCTAAATCCCACCCTTCATATTTTAATACAAATAATTCTAAAAAAGTTTATTGGATTAATGTATACAATGCTATTATTCTTAAGTTAATGGTAGATAACCCAGGCGAAAATATTTTAGATATTGGATATATTGGTCATGATGTTTTTCTAAAAAAATTTCAAATTGGAGGAGAGAAGCTATCTCCACATTACATTGAAAATAAAATACTGAGGAAAATGAATGATCCTAGAATTCATTTTGCAATCAATTGCGCATCTAAAAGTTGTCCGCCATTGGGTAATAGAATATTAGTTGAAAAAGATCTAGATTTTCAATTAAATGAAAAGGCATATTCATTTATTAATAATAGTCAAAATGTTTTTATTGATTATGATGAAAATATCATTTATTTAAATAGAATATTTAAATGGTTTAAAAAGGATTTTGGTAATCTTAAGATTTATATTTTTAAATATTTAAATAATCATAATTATGATGAAGTAAAAGATTTTAAAATTAAATTTTTTAAATATGATTGGAGTAAAAATTCAATAAATGAATAATCTTATCAAATTTAATATTGATACTTTATCCAAAATCTTAGTCTTAATCGAACCATTAGAAAATGTATGGTCTAAAAAAAATGTAAATTACAATAATGAGACAATTGGAAGGCATATTAGGCATATAATCGATTTTTATTTATGTTTTAAAGGTTATACTGATTCAGATTTAATTGATTATGATTCAAGAAAAAGAAATAATAAAATAGAGTCTGATATTAATTTTGCAAGAACACAATTAGATAAAATTATATATTTTCTTAAAAATAATAATTTTAAAGATCAAAGTATAAAAGTAAAGATGAATTCATCAGTTAGCAAACAAAGCTTATATTCATCATTGTTTCGTGAACTCATGCATGTAGCTGACCATGCCATCCATCATGCTAATTTAGTTCAGATTATTATCCAAAATGAGTTTCCAAATTTAGATAAGAAGTGTAATTTTTATTCTCCATCAACAATAGATTCAAAAAAATGTGTACTGTAACCTGTTTAATTAGGTCACATGATATAATATTAACATCTAATAGAGATATTCCTATAAAACGCCCTCATAGTAAACCACCAAAAATTTATAATTTTAACTCAAAAAATATATTATTACCATTAGATCCTTTTGGTAAAGGGTCTTGGATAGGAACTAATGGTTCTGAAATTATTTGCTTGCTTAATCATAAGGGTGAGCAGAAAGGCGTTCAAAGCCGAGGTCTTCTTATTAATGAAATATTATCAGGAGAGTTAGATATAAATGGTTTAAACACGAATTGTAAAAAGTACAATCCATTCAAATTAATTTATTTGAATAAGAGTAAAAATATTTTTTATGAAATTACTTGGAACACTAAAAAATTTACAATGGATAAAATTACAGGATCAGTTAAAATATGGTCTTCAACATCAATTTATAGCGATGAACAAATTAAAAATAAAGAGAATTACTTTAATATGAATTGCAATATTAAAAGTAGCTCAAATGATATACTTAAATTTCATTTAGATTCTAAAAATTTACTAAACGAAAATTATTCTCAAACTACTAGTATTACTCAGATCATTCATGGTGAGTTTATAAATATGCACTATAAAGATTTGATAAATCAAAAAGATTATGATATGAAATTTTCAGAATAGTATTTATTTATATTTTGGTATAATGAACGATAATAGTTCTCATAATCTAACCAATCATATATATTTGAAATTTTATTGTATAATTTTTTTTTATTATTATTAATATATTTTTTCATTTCATGATTACCAAAACCATCTCTACCTGCAGGCCCTCCCCACATAGGATTAAGTTCAATAAAACATGGTTTATTATTAATTAAAAAAAATTCAATCCCTCCAATGTTATTTCCAAGAACTTTTACAGCTCTTACAATATCATCTTTAATTGTTGGTAATATTTTTTTAAAGTTATGATTAACTTCTATAAATCGATCTAAATCATTAATATTCATATCTGCTTGATGAAACTGTTTTTTTTGACTAGTTGCCACATAATAGCTTAACACTTTATCAAATAAAACATGTACTCTATACAATTCATTATAATTTTCTTCAGATTTTAAATCAATATATTGGACACATATTATCTTACTATCTTTAAAAGATCTAATTTTTTCATTTACAATAGATACCAGATTATTAAAGATTTTAGGAATTTCATTTATGTTTTCAATTACAAACAGATTTTTACTACCAGTATCATTATTTGTTCTTAAAATAATTTTTTTATTTTTTTTGAAAAATAAATTAGTTTTTTCAATAGCTTTTTCAATAGAATTATTTATTTCATCATGTTCAAATGAAATAAAATCAGGGCAATAAAGTTTATTATCTTTCCAGATTTTAAAAGCTCTATCTTTTGAGTCATAGTTATAAAATGAATTGATATCATTTATAATAAGTTTATTTCTATGTTTTAAAATTCTTTTTTTTAAACGTTTTATTTGTAAATCAGAAGTTTTTTCTGGTTTATTTCTAAAAAATAAAATATTGGCATTATTTATAAAGTATGTTCTATTGATATTCTCTGCTAATCTTAAACCATTAGCTTCAAAGGGTCTTAAGTTTTCAATTTTAGATGGAATATATTTATGAATGGAATAACCTTGTCTTCTTCCTAGAAAGTAAACTTTATTATTATTCATTATGATTGATTGTTTTTATTTTTTCAATTATATCTTTACTTAAAATATTGTGCAATTTAATCCATAAATTTTTATTTGAAACTTGAAAGTGTTTCAATTCATTTTGATTCCATGAAATATATTTTATATTTTCATTTGAATAAATATCTGCTGTAGCAGGCTCATTTGTTATAAGACTCATTTCAGCTATAAATTTACCTCTTCCCAATTTATTCAAAATAGTTTCACCTCTTTTTACAGTAACTTCTCCATTAAGAATAAGTAATAAATTATTTTGTTTTTCACCTTCTTTAATAATTAATGAATTAGAACTGTTATTATAATTACCAAGACTCCAAAAATTCATAAACTCTTTAGATGTAAAATTACTAAAAATCTTTTCGTAAATATCTTTTATTTCATCAGGTATTAATACAATTTTTCTTTCATTTATTATTCTAATTATATGATAAACATTAACTATTGTAAAAATACCATTCCATAAAACAACATCATACCTACCTACTTGAGCTTGGTAGAGTCCTGATAAAATTTGAGCTATTGCAAGAATAATCCTTAATCTTAGCATATCTTTTACTGATAAGGCTAAAAAGGTAAATAAGTAACCCAGGTGCTGTATTATTATTTCATCAATTAAAATAAACATCTTAAAATTTAATCAATATATATTGTTTTAACATTAATAAATTCTTTGATACCATAAGCTCCAAGCTCTCTTCCAATACCTGATAAGCCAACGCCACCAAAGGGTAGTCTAGGATCAGATTTAGTCATTTCATTTATAAAAACTGCTCCAGTGTATATTTTTTTCGCTAATTTTTCAGCATTTTTTATATCATTACTCCAAATACTTCCCCCTAAACCATAAGGAGTATCATTTGCTAAATTAATAGCTTCACTTTCTTCTTTAAATGTATAAATACTGAAAAGTGGCCCAAAAGTTTCGCATTTATAAACTTGCATACTCGAATCAATATTTTCAATAATACTTGGTGTAAAAAAATATCCATTTTTTGGCATTTGTTTCATTTTATAAATGATTTTTGCACCTTTTGTAACCGCATCTTCAAATATTTGATTTAGTTGATCTAATAAGTCTTTTCTAGCCAATGGTCCTATTTGTGTATCTTTTGACATTGGATTGCCAACATTCATTAAATTGAGATGATTTATTAGACATTCTACAAATTTATCTTTAATACTATGATGCAAAATGAATCTTTTTGCTGCTATGCAACTTTGTCCAGTATTAAGCATTCTTGCCATTACTGCTTTTTTCGCTGACTTATCAATATCAGCATCCTTACAAACAATAAAAGCATCAGAGCCACCAAGCTCTAATAATGTCTTTTTAATATACTTTCCAGTTAATTTACCCACAGCGCTTCCCGCCTTATCACTACCAGTTAATGATACTCCTTTAATAAATGGGTTTTTAATTATATTTTCAACTTCATTAACATCAATAATCAAAGGTTGAAATATTTTATAATTAATATTTTTAGAAAAAATATTCTCTAGTCTTAAGCAACATCCAGTAACATTTGGAGCATGCTTGACTACTGTAACATTACCAGAAATTATAGTTGGAATAACAAATCTAAATACTTGCCAAAAAGGAAAATTCCAGGGCATAATTCCTAGAATTATACCAAGTGGTTCATATGAAACATAACTTTTGTTTGCTTCTGTTTCAATAAAATCAGATTTTAGCATATCTTCTGAATTATCAATATAATAATCACACAACCAAATACATTTATCAATTTCTAATTTAGATTCAGATAGAGGTTTTCCCATTTCGGATGTTATTTCTTTAGCCGATTCTATTCTATCATCTATAAGATTTTGTTTTATTTTT
>CAZYFB010000090.1:0-5124 GCA_964646655.1 uncultured bacterium | reverse complement strand
TCCAATTACTATGAGCAATGATACTACACAAATTGTCATAAATAATAAAGAAACTCAGCTGTATTTAGTTGAAAATGGGATAAAAATTATTTCAATTTATCAGTGTGAAAAACAATAGTTAGTAATTTTAATCATGAATAATTTTATTAAAACAACCTCAGATCTTACAGATAAAGATTTAGATGTTTCAAAAAGTATTTATAAAGATTTTAAATCACTATATAACTATTTTAAAGAAAATACATCCATTGATATCAGTAATGATAAAATATTTATTGAATTATATGAAAAAGATTGGTCTAATATGGAAGGTTATGCTGATTTAGTAGCTAGGCCTAAAGATTCTTATGAATGTTCATTATTGATGTATCATTTTTCTAAGGCAAAAATTTCAATAACCATATCTGCAGGAAAAACTAATTTAACAGGAAGTGCAACTCCTAATGGTGGGATTGTAATAAATACTGAATTGATGTTATCTCCAAATATTCAAATTGATTATAAACATAAAACAACTAAAGTACCTGTTGGTGAAATTTTAGAAAAAGTAAGAGATAAAATATTAAAATTATCTAATAATAGTCTTTATTATCCAGTAGATCCAACTAGTCGAAAAGATGCTAGAATTGGTGGGACAATTTCTTGTAACGCTTCAGGCTTTATTCCAGGAGAAAAAGGTGCAACTAGATATTGGGTTGAATCTATTGAATTAGTGTTATTAAATGGTAAAAAAATAAACGCTAAAAGAGGTCAATATACATCTAAAGATAATGAATTTATAATAGATGGAAAAATAGTAAAAGTTCCAACATACACAAGACCTAAAATTAAAAATGCAAGCGGCATATACAGTGCTGATGATAATCAAATAGATTTTGTTGATTTAATCATTGGTAGTGAGGGTATACTAGGTTTATTATCAGGATGTGAACTAAGATTAGATATATTATCAAAAAATCACATTGATTTTTTTATACCAATTGATAATGAAGCTTTAGCAATTAAATTTTATCACTATATATCAAAATTTATTAATAAATCTAAGTATGAGCTAAAAGCGCTTGAGTATTTTGGTCATAATAGTCAAAATTACATGAAAAATTCTGAATTTCTATTTGATGATAAAAATCAGGTAGGGATTTATATGCAAATTCCAATTTATGACAAATCTATTGAAGATGAAGCGGAAATATGGATAGATATAATAAATAATTCAAAATGCAATTTAGATATAAATAAAATATTAATACTTAATCAATCTGACAATTGGGATAAATTTTTTGAAGCTAGGCACTCCATTCCTGTAAATGCTTTAGAGAAAACAATCAGGGACGATGCTGTTAGTATAATTACAGATACTATAGTTCCTCCAAAATATTTTGAAGAGTTTTTATCATTTACACATAAGTTAATTAAAGGTTATAATTTTGAATATCTACTTTTTGGTCACCTTGGAGATTGTCATTTACATTTTCATTTAATTCATTCAAAAGAAGATCAACAAAAAGCTAATGATATATACAATCAAATTATAAAAGAATCATCAAATTTAGGTGGAGTATATTCTGCTGAGCACGGTACTGGCAAAAGAAAAAGAAATGATTTTATAGATTGTTATGGTTTAGAAGCAGTTAATCAAATTAAATTATGCAAAGAATCATTTGATTCATACATGTTGCTTAATAGAGGAAATATTATAGAATGAAATATTATATTATTTTAATTGTATCATTAATATTTTTTAGTTGTAAAGAAGAGAAATCTATATATCCATGGTCAAAATTAACCTATCAACAAGCACTAAATTTAAATACTGATAAAATAATATTTTTAGATTTTTACTCATATAATTGAAGCGCATGTAAACGACTGGAAGTCGAAACATTAAATGATCCCAAAATTTTAGAATTAACAGAAAAATATTTAATACCTATTAAGTTAGAAGCTTGGTTTGATTCAACAGGACAAAAACTCTTTGAGGATTTTAATGGATACGCTATTCCTACGCTTATATTTTTAAATGGTAAAGGTGAAGAATTGGATCGGGTTGTTGGTTACAGGGATATTGAAGATTTTCTTGAAATTTTAAATAATGTTTTAAATAATGATGATACATTACTTATTTAGCTATTAATGAAGCTGTAGAATTAGATTCAAATTATGAAAATTACAAAGATCAAAAATTAAAATTTATAAATTCACAAAAAGGAAATTAAATGGAAGCACATATTAAAACCAATAAAGGAACAATTAAATTAAAATTATTTTATGAAGAGGCACCTATTACAGTTTCTAATTTTGTCAATCTCTCTAAAAGAGGTTATTATAATAATCTATCATTTCATAGAGTTATCAATGATTTTATGATTCAGGGAGGTTGTCCATTAGGTACTGGTACGGGAGGTCCAGGATATAATTTTTCTGATGAATTTCATCCAGATATGAGGCATGATCAGGCAGGTGTTTTATCAATGGCAAATGCTGGTCCTGGCACGAATGGTAGTCAATTCTTCATTACGCATATTGAAACACCTTGGCTTGATAACAACCATACTGTTTTTGGTAAAGTAATGGGTGATGATGATCAAGATGTTGTTAATTCTATTATTCAAAATGATGTAATTGAAGAAGTGAAAATCATTGGTAATTTAGAAAAAAATGATACAATTGATGATTTGTTGTCCTCATGGAATAATATTCTAGATAAAAATTCATATTAAATAGATATAATCAAAAAGGGATTTAAATATATGTTGAATAGTAAAAGTTATATAGTTTTATTTCTGTTCACCTCATTGATACTTACTCATCAAAAGCAAGATATTGTAGATGTATTACAATCATACAATAAAGCTTTTGGTGAAGCAGATTATACAAAAATAATTAGTTTTTTTGATTATCCAACTTCCTTTAATCTATCAGATAAGACTGTTACTGCATCCAATAGATTTAAATTAAGATTAATATATAAAAAGCTTAGAGGTGATTTGCCAGATTATTATGCATTTAGTAAATCTGGAAAAATAGATATTAAATTAATAGATGAAAATATTGCAATAGTAAATGCAGAATTTTTAAGGTACAGGAAAGACAGTACTATTTTTCATACTGGATCAGCACAGTATCATTTTAGATATAAGAATGATAAATGGAAGATTTTTACTTTAACTCCATATAAGGACATAAAGATATTAAATTAAAAATATATAAATGATAAAATGTTATTTTAGGGAAATATATTATGAAGCTTTATTTAGTACATACAGGTTATTACGATAAAAATGTTGGTGAGGGTTTTTTTGAACAACATACGAATATTTTTATTGTAGCAGAAAATGCACATAATGCTAGAGAAAAGGTTAAAAAAATACCAGAATATGTAGAAAAGAAAATGCATATTGATGGTATAAAAGAAATTGAAAATATAGATGGTTATGATATTAATGTTAAAAAAAGCTCTAATAAAGAAAAGGTTAATACGTATAATCATTATCAAGTTAGATTTTTAAGTAAAAATAAAAAGAAAGATTAATTATGAACTCAAAAATTAACATTGATAATAAATATTCAAAATTTACAAAACATTGGTCTCCAAGAATCATCGCTGAAATGAACGATTATCAATTTAAATTAGCAAAAATCAAAGGTGAATTTATTTGGCATAAGCATAAAGATACAGATGAAACATTCATTGTGTTAGAAGGTCAAATGACAATTAAATTTAGGGACGGTCAAGTTACTTTAGATAAAAATGAAATGTATGTTGTACCTAAAGGTGTAGAGCATAAACCTTGTGCAAATGAGGAATGCAAGATACTGGTTATTGAACCAAAAGGAGTTATCAATACTGGAGACTCTGGAGGTGAATTAACTATAAACGAAGAAATCTGGGTTTAATTTAATTAAGGAATAATTTATGTTATTAGATGATTTATTGAAAAAAGTTGTAGAAGAAGATGGTAGTGATTTACATATAACTGTTGGAACACCACCTAGAATAAGAAAAGGTGGCTCATTAATAGAAATGTCATCTGAAAAACTTTTACCTGACATTGTAAAAACGATGATAGAATCAAAAATGAATAATGAACAACTAGAGCGTTTTAAAAATGGTGAAGAAATAGATTATTCTATTGGAATACCTGGACTAAGTAGATTTAGAGTAAATGTTTTTAGTCAAAGAGGTAATATAGCTGCTGCATACAGAAGATTACCAATAGATCCTCCCAAGTTGGAATCTTTAGGTCTTCCTGATTCTGTCATTAAATTATCAAATAATCGTAAGGGTTTAATTTTAATAACGGGTGCTACTGGAAGTGGTAAGTCAACAACTATGGCAGCTTTAGTCAATAAAATTACACATGAATTAGAGGGTCATGTTTTAACAATTGAAGATCCGATTGAATATTTATTTCCTCATAATAAATCCCAAGTAAATCAAAGAGAGGTTGGTGTTGATACTGATTCATTTGCTTCAGGTTTAAAAAGTGCACTAAGGCAAGATCCAGATGTAGTAGTAGTAGGCGAATTAAGAGATCCTGAATCAATGGGTGCTGCATTAAGTATAGCAGAGACAGGGCATCTTGTATTAGCAACTATGCATACAAATACAGCTGCAGGAGCAATAACAAGAATGGTTGATGCATTTCCTCCAGATAAAAAAGAAGTTATCAGAATGAATATGTCTATGTCTTTATTAGCAGTTGTGTCACAACAGCTTATACCTACAAAAGATGGTAAACGAACTCTTGCTTGTGAAGTAATGATTGCCAATCAAGCTATAAGAGCTGTTATTCGTGAAAATAATATTCATCAAATAGATAACTACATAAAAAGTGGGGGAAATGATGGTATGATTTTAATGGATGACAGTTTAATAGAGCTATATCAAAACGGTATTATTAATAAAGATAATCTTATAAGACATGCAATAAATGTTTCTCAAGTAGAAAAAAATATGGGCACAGTAAAAAGTGGACCTCAATTTTAACCTCTTATTTTTATCTAATTAATAAAAAAAATATTATCATAAAGGGAATTTAAAATGGAATTTGTGTTACCTCTTTGCATTATGGCTTTTATAAACTTATTTCTAACCTATAGGCTTTTATTTTTAGCTTTTAA
>CAZYFB010000089.1:0-5228 GCA_964646655.1 uncultured bacterium | reverse complement strand
ATTCGAACCTGTAACCCCTGGAGCCGAAATCCAGTGCTCTATCCAGTTGAGCCAGGAGGGCTTCAAAGATGGGTGACCGAAGGGATTCGAACCCTCGACCTGCCGGACCACAACCGGCCGCTCTAACCAACTGAGCTACGGCCACCATAATTCTATTCATTTTATTAAAAAAATGATAGGTCATAATATAATATAAAAAAGTTTTTATTGAATAAACATTTTAAGTTAAATTCATGTTTACATTTTGTAACAAGAATTATATATGTACAAACAAACATATTAACTAATATTATCAGTCGTAATAATATATATATATTTTAAAGGGGAAACATCGTGAATAAAATTATATTTTTGTCTCTTTTTAGTGTTGTTCTATCTATAAATTCATATTTTGAAATTAAAGAGCAAACAAATGATAAAATAAAAATCAATTTTAATTTACAGGATTTTGAAGTTAAAAATGAACAAAATGGTAAGGTTATAACAGTTCCAGGTTCTGGGACTAGATCTATTGCTGGAGAACCTTCATTGCCTTCATTATCATCATTTGTAATATTAGATAAAAATGTTAATTATAATATTGAATATAATATTATATCAGAAGAAGAAATAAGTGATATTTATTTGGCTCCCCAACAATCTTTTGATATAAATAATACAAAATTTATAAAAAATAATCAGATTTATTCCAATTACAAGCAATATCCAGAAAAAAATCTAATTATATCTGAGAGACAAAATATGCGAGGATATGAATTTGTAAATTTAGAATTTGTCCCTTTTACATATAATCCTGTTGATAAAAAAATAAATATCTTTAAAGAAGTTGAAATTATTATAACAAAACTAAATGAAACAAATGACTCTAATTCAATTGCTTTACCAAAATCAAAAGTATTTGAACGATTGATAAATGCAATGGTTTTAAATCCTGTTGAAACTGATTCTAGAGATGATGATTATCAAAATCCCTCAATTTTATACATATGTGGAGGTTCTACAGAATCAAACCCTTATTTTCAACAATTAGTCAAATGGAGAAGAAAGCAAGGTTATGTTGTTTATACTGCAAATACTTCTGATACTGGAGGCAGCAGTACTACAGCAATTAAAAACTACATTCAAGGCTCAATGAATTGGGATATCCCCCCTGAGTTTGTAACCTTAATTGGTGATGATGGTGGTACTTATAATATAGATTCATATACAGAATATGATTCTGGCTATAATGGTGAAGGAGATCATCCATATTCACAATTAATTGGTAATGATTTATGGCCAGAAGTAATTCTAGGAAGAATTTCTGTTAGAAGCTCATCAGAGCTTGCTGTTGTCGTAAGTAAAATACTTGGATATGAACAAGTTGTTGATGATACTCAAAATTGGCATGAAAAAGCAGCCATTGTTGGAGATCCATCAACTTCAGGTATATCATGTGCTATAACAGCAGAAAATATCGCGGCTGTTATGGATCAGTATGGAGTTGAAGATATTCGTACTAAAATAAGTGGCGGAAGTTATGATGACTGGATGGTTGATCAGCTAGATGAGGGTGTAAACTACTTCAACTATAGAGGATATTATGGTGTGAGTGGATTTTCAAATAATGATGTAGATGCAGCAAGTAATGGTTTCAAACTACCTTTTGCAACAGTGATAACCTGTGGTACAGGTTCATTTGCTTCTGAAACTCAATGTTTATCAGAAAAATTCTTAAGGGCTGGTACAACTGTATCACCAAAAGGTGCTGTAGCCTGTGTTGGAACTGCTACTGTTGGTACACATACGATGTTCAATAATTCTGTAAATATAGGAATCTACTACGGCTTATTTGCAAAAGATTTAGAAACTGCAGGAGAAGGGTTAGTTTATGGTAAAGCAAATTTATATGAAAATTATCCTTCTAATCCAAATGATTGGGTTACAATTTTTACTCATTGGAATAATTTAATGGGAGATGGTGCGACAAGACTTTGGACTGATACACCTATTGAACTAGATGTAAATCATCAATCGACTTTATCTCAAGGTGAAAATTTCTTAACTTTTAATATTACAACCTCTGATGGTACTCCTGTTGAAGGTGCATTAGTAACATTAATGGAGTCTAGATCTTCAAATTTTTACTTAGAAGGGATATCTGATTATGAAGGCAACATTGTTATTAATTTAGATCAAAGTAGCATTGATATAGCAGATAATTTAGAAGTAACAATTACTAAATTTAATCATAAACCTTATATGGAAGTAATTGAATTTCAAGAAGATAACTATGTCCCATATGCAAGTTTAGAAACATCATCTTTTAATGATAGTAATAACAATGGAATAATGAATCCAGGTGAAACAATCCAACTCACAGTTCCTGTTCATTATGATGGAAATAATACTTATTCTAATGTTACAGCGACTTTATCTAGTGATAATCAGATAAATCCTATTTTCACAGAAGTTTATTATGGAGATATCAGTTTTGGAACTAATTCTCCAGAACAAGCTTTTGTATTTCAAATATCAGAATTTGAAAATCATAATAATGACATAAATTTATATCTAAATTTAACAAATAATAATGATTTCAATACAGTTACAAATTTACATTATAATATTGAAAGTTTTGAATTATCAATCGAGAGTTTCTCAGTCATAGATGGTAGTAATAATATTTTAGATCCAGGGGAAAGTGCAAGCGGTTTATTATCAGTTAATAATTCAGGAACATTATCTTCACCTATTTTTAATTGTACTGTTTCAACATTAAGTCCTGATTTAGTTATAAATCAACAAAATATAATAATTAATGAAATTGCATCAAATACCACAAATAATTCTAGTCAATTTGAAATGAATTTAGAAAATACCGCATTTAATGGAGAAACTAAAATTATAGATTTTGCATGTTCAACTGACTTTGGATATGAATTTAATCATAATGAAAATCTTGAAATTGGTACTGTTAGAGTGACTGATCCTGTGGGTCCAGATGAATATGGTTATTATATTTATGATTCAAATGATTCTGATTATTCATTAATGCCTACATATGAGTGGATTGATATAGAAGAGATTGGTACTCCTTTAAATAGTGTTAATGATGATGATGGTGATAACCAAGATGATTCTCAGGTAATCAATTTACCATTTACATTTACATTTTATGGTGAAGAGTATGAACAAATAACAGTTTGTTCAAATGGTTGGATCTCTTTTGGTAGTAGTCAACTTGAATCTTTTAGAAATGACCACCTACCTGGTCCTGGTGGTCCATCACCAATGCTTGCAGTATTTTGGGATGATTTAACAGCAGATAATGGTGGTTCGGTATATAGTTATTACGATGAGCAATTTCATTTCTATGTTGTGCAATGGAATAATGTTAAAACTTATGAAGACAATTCTAATGAAAGTTTTCAAGCAATATTATTTGACCCTATGTACTATGTAACGCCAACAGGCGATGGTGAGATGCTGCTTCAATATGAAGATTTTAATAATACTTCAAATGGTAGTTACGGTGGAGGAACTCCGCTACATGGTGGTTATTGTAGTATTGGTATTGAAGATCACTGGGGAACTACTGGTCTTGAATACACATTTAATAATGATTATGATAGAGCGGCTATGCCTTTAAGTGATAATACATCTTTATTTATAAGTACTAGGAAAACTGGTTCTGTATGGAATCTTCCACAAGCACAATTAGAGTTATCAGATAATCAATTAAATATTGAATTAGAAGAAAATGAAATTGTGACTGATTATATTACTTTAACAAATACAGGTGATGAAGAATCTATATTATCTTATAATATAAATACATCTCCGTTAGCTATTTCTGCGGGTAATGATAATTTTGGTAATCATTGGATTGATAGTGATTTAGATCTTGATATTAATTATGACTGGATTAATATTGTTGCAACTGAAGATAATAGAATTATTTTCCAAAATAATGATGATGGCGAAGTAGTTGATATAGGATTTAGTTTTAACTACTATGGACAAAATTATGATCAAATACTTGTCAATCCGAATGGATGGGTAGGCTTTGGAGAGAATGATAATCAATGGTCAAATGAAACAATTCCAAGTGATGATGCTCCTCAAAATGCAATTTTTGCATTTTGGGATGATTTGAATCCTCAAAATGAAAACAATTCATGCAGTAATGAAGGTGAGGGTAACATCTATCATGAAACTCTAAACGATATGAAAGTTATTTGGTTTAATGATGTTATAAGATGTGGAAGTAATCCAGACTATGAAGGTATTTTTGATTTTCAAATTGTTCTTCATAAAAATAAAATAATTGATATAAATTATAGAAATATGGATGGTTACACTACAAGTGCTACAATCGGTATTCAAAATAATAACGGTTCAGATGGTATTGAAATAATATATAATGATGATTATGTTCATGAAAATTTAAGATTATCATTCAAACCAAACAATTTGTGGTTAGCCCCAATAAATGATTCCAATACTCTTAACTTTGGTGAACAAGCAA
Source organism: uncultured bacterium (assembly GCA_964646655.1). GTDB lineage: Bacteria > Fidelibacterota > Marinisomatia > SCGC-AAA003-L08 > D37C17 > TMED6. The sequence goes on along the minus strand of CAZYFB010000089.1, from coordinate 718 downwards.
TTTATGATGTTGAAGTTGATGCAAGTCAAGTAAATGGTCAAAATGAAGTTTCATACATACTTGTTGAGTCTAATAGCACTGAATCAAACTTAGTAGTTCCAATAAATGTTACGTTTGTTGATAATAGTGTAGTTGGTGATATAAACGGTGATGAAGTCATTAATGTTTTAGATGTTGTAATTATAGTAAACCTGATAGTGTCAAATGCTGAATATATGGAAGAGGCTGACTTGAATGAAGATTCTATTGTCAATGTTTTAGATATTGTATTATTGGTCAACCTTATCTTAAATTCATAAAAATTAATTTTAAAAAAAGGAGTAAAAAATGAAATTATTGTTAAGTATAATATGTTTTATAGGTTTAGTTTTTTCTGCTGAAAAAACATCTACATATGATGTAAAAGGTATGATGTGTGGAAATGGCTGCGTAAAAAAAATAAATAGAGCTTTAAATTCGCTTGATGGTATTAAATCTAAAGATGTGAATTTTGAAAAATCAAGTATGGTAGTTGTATATGATGACCAATTAGTGAATGATAAAATGATTGTAGCAGCTTTAAAAGAGAATAATTATTCATGTGCTGTAAAAGAAAATCCAGGGAAAAGCACTGATTCACCAATAATGTCATTTTTTAAAGGTTTATTTAATTAATTGATATTAATCACAATATATTTCATACACATATATATATATTAGTATAGAAATGTTTTATTAA
>CAZYFB010000088.1:0-5367 GCA_964646655.1 uncultured bacterium | reverse complement strand
AACATTTTGAGCTTGGTGAAAGAATTTTTGATTTTTTAAAATTTCATAAAATGTAATAGATAAAATATTGGGATTAACATTAAAAGTATCTATTTTTCCATCAATTGTCTTTTTACTTAAATTCTTATCTTGATTTTTTAACCATTGGTGAGCAAATATATCGTCTGGTGTATATGATAATAATTTATCGATAATTTTTTGAGTTTCAATCTTACTCCGGTCTAAAGAATCGCGTACTTCAATTAATAATTTAATGGCTTTCGAAAATTTATTATTTGATTTATAAATTTTTTTTAAAATTCTTTCAGCCTTAATTGTATTTCCCTCTATTAATTCAATTTTAGACAGAACATATTGCGCATCATAATTTTTAGGTGAATGTTTTAATCCGATTTCACATACAAGACGAGATCTTTTAAAATCGTGTTCTACAAAATATATTTCAGCTAATTGCGGGAATGTTTCATTCCCAAAATCTTGAGCAAATTTATGCTCTAATTCTTTTTTTGTATATTTTTCATCAATAGGCATTTATCTATTTTTTGCAACCCAATTTTCTATATACTGTTTAGATTCTTCTATGGAAGTACCCGGAGTGAATAACTTACCAACACCTATTTTTTCTAATTTTTCTATATCATCTTCAGGTATGATTCCACCACCTGTTACTAGTATATCTTCAATACCTTCTTTTTTAAGTAACTCTAAAACTTTTGTAAAAATAGTCATGTGAGCACCACTTAAAACAGAAAGTGCTATAACATCTGCATCTTCTTGTATTGCTGCGTTAACAATCATAGATGGACTTTGTCTTAATCCTAAATATATTACTTCCATGCCAGCATCTCTAAAAGCTTTAGCAAGAATTTTGATTCCTCTATCATGTCCATCAAGGCCTGGCTTGGCCATTACTATTCTTATTCTTTTTTCCATTTTATTCACCTAATAAAATTGTTACTGGTCCATCGTTAATAAAGTCTAACTTCATATGGGCTCCAAATCTACCTTTTTTTACATTAATCTCATAGTTTTTTAATTTTTTGTAAAATTCTCTGTAAAGTATTTTAGCCTCATTAGGTTTAGCTGCTTCTAAATAACTTGGTCTATTTCCTTTTTGAGTATCAGCAAGCAGTGTAAATTGACTGACAACTAAAATAGATCCTTTGATGTCCATTAATGAATAATTCATTTTATTTTGATTGTCATTAAAAATTCTCATGTTGATAATTTTCTTTACATAATAATCTAACATTTCAGAATTGTCATTTTTATGTATTCCTATTAATATTAACAAACCTTTATCAATAGATGAATAAATTGCATTGTTAATGATAACACTTGCTGTAGTAACTCTTTGTATTACAAATTTCATTAAGAAATCCACACATTATTGGAACCTACCTTATTTCTAAATTCTAATATGGATTCTGGTTTATTTGAAACAAAAATATTTTCAGCATTAATTTTTTTAACATTACCTTTATTACTAATAACATGTAAAACTAATTTACATTTACCAGGAAATTTAGTTGCTGTATCATGTAATTCAGAGATGATATTTTGATCATTCAAGTTAAAATTTAACTTAACATTAATTGTAGTTGAAAATTTATCTCTTATTTCATCTATGTTTAAAATTCTTCTAGTAATGATTTTATTTGCATCATTATTATTTTTTTTAGATGGTTCCCCCTCTATATAAATTATATTATCATCTTTAAAAAAATCTTTGTATTTAATATATGTATCACTAAAAGTAAAAAGTTCAATGTATGATCCATTATAACATTCCAATCTAGAAATATTCCATGGGTTATTTTTTTTATCATATAGAACTCTAGTATCTATAATCCTTCCAACAACTTTATAAACAGATAAATTAAATGTTTTGTCATTATTAAATCCATAATTAGTAAATGTTGATAGATCTTCATAGTATTTATCTAATGGGTTGCCAGAACGATAAAATCCTAAAACTTCTTTTTCATAATTCAGGGTTATGCTTTCATCCCAATCATCTACATTAGGAAGTTCTACTTTTGAATAAGTATTAGTTTGTACATCTGTTGAAAATAAACTTGATTGAGCTGAATTAAGTTCTTCATTATATTTTTGGCCAAATTTTAGGGCATCACTTATCATCATGTATTGTTGAGCTCGAGACCCTGCTAGATCATCACAAGCGCCAGCTTTAATTAAACTTTCTAATACTTTTTTATTTATGGCTTGACTCCCAACTTTACATAAATCTACAATAGTTTTAAACTTACCGTTTTTGTTACGATAATCAATAAGCTGTTCCACTGATTTGTATCCAACATTTTTAATAGCAGCTAAACCATATGCAATGTTTGTGCTGTCTTCAGCAATAAATTCTACATTTGAACTATTTACATTTGGATGTAATATGTTAATATCTAAAGATTTAGTATTTCTAAATAATTTTATTATACTATCAGTATTCAATAAATCTGATGATAGATTAGAGGCCATAAATTCTGAAGGATAATGTGTTTTTAACCATGCAGTTTGATATGCAATTACAGAATATGCTGCAGAATGGCTTTTATTAAATCCATATTCTGCAAACTTTGCAAGCAAATCAAAAATTTCAATTGATAATTCTTGCGATAAACCTTTATCTTGCGCACCTTTTATAAAATCAATTTTAAATGTTGCCATTAAATCTTTCTTTTTCTTACCCATAGCTTTTCTCATTTCATCAGATTGAGCTAGTGTAAAGCCACCAATCATTGACCCAATTTGCATTACTTGTTCTTGATAAACTATAATCCCATATGTTTCTTTTAAAATTGGTTCAAGATCTGAGTGTAAATATTTAATTTCTTTATTATTATTTTTTCTATCAATAAACTCAGGAATGTTTGCCATTGGTCCTGGGCGATAAAGTGAATTCATTGCTATTAAATCTTCTATACATGTAGGATTTAATTTTTTTAAATAATCTCTCATTCCTCTAGATTCAAATTGAAAAATACCTACTGTATTTCCATTTGAAAAAAGTTTGTAAACCTCTTGATCATTTAAGTCTATTTTGTCAATGTCAATTACTTTACTATGATTTTGTTTGATCATATTAATTGTTTTATTTATTACTGTTAGATTTCTAAGACCTAAAAAATCCATTTTTAATAAACCCATTTCTTCCAATGACACCATTTCAATTTGTGTAGTTATATCATCTGTTGATGGATTTTTATAAAGCGGGACATAATGCATCAAAGGGCCTGGTGCAATTACTATGCCAGCTGCATGTGTTGAAGCATGTCTATGTAATCCTTCCAATTTTTTAGATATATTTATAAGATTTTGACAGGCAGCATCTTGCTTTATTAATTTTTTTAAATCCTTATTAACTTTTTGAGCTTTATCAATAGTCATTTTTAAATCATCAGGAATCATTTTTGCAATGCTATCAACTTCACCATAACTCATTCCTAAAACTCTTCCAACATCTCTAATGACTGATTTTGCTTTCATACTTCCAAAAGTTATTATCTGTGCGACTGATTTATGTCCATATTGTTCTTTAATGTAATTAATAACTTTTTCTCTTCCTTCAATACAAAAATCTATATCTATATCTGGCATAGAAATTCTATCAGGATTTAAAAATCGCTCAAAAATCAAATTATACTTCAAGGGATCTAAATTAGTAATGCCTGTTAAATATGATACTAAAGACCCTACAGCAGAACCTCTACCTGGCCCAACTGGAATATCATGTGATTTAGCATAATGTACAAAATCTTGAGTTATTAAAAAGTAACTTGCAAACCCCATTTTTGATATGATACCTAATTCATATTTTAATCTTTCTTGAATAGTTTTATCTATTTTAGAATATTTTTTTTCTAAAGCCTTATTACATAATTCTAATAAATATTCATCTGCATTTTTAGATGCTGAGTCTTCTGGAATGATAAAAGGAGGTAAATATAATTCATCCATTTTAATTTCAACATTACATTGTTCAGCAATTTTTTTAGTATTTGTAATTGCTTCTGGATTATCCTTAAATAAAATAGCCATCTCTTCTGAGCTCTTAAGGTAAAACTCATTTGATTCTGATAATGATCTTTTGGGATCATTAATAGTATAACCTAGCCCGATATTGCGAATAATATCACAAGATTCAGAATCTTCTTTGTATGTATAATATGTATCATTAGTTGCCACGATTGGAATTGATAGCTCAGCTGATATCTTAATTATATTTTTTAATTCTTTAATTTGATTTTCTATTCCGTGATTTTGAATTTCTAAATAGAAGTTATCATTAAATAAATTATTGATTTTTTTGGCACTTTGTAATGCATTATCATAATCATTTATAGAGGAATAATAAGCAACTTCACCATTTAATCCAGATGAAAGGGCAATTAATCCATCTTTATATTTTTTTAAAAGATTATAATCAATAATAGGTTGGTCTGTATCAGAATTTAAATAACTTAATGAAACTAGTTTCATTAAATTTAAATATCCATCATTGTTTTTAGCTAGTAGAACTAATGAAAAATATTTATGTGTATCATGCTCTATATTAATTTCACAACCTAGTATTGGTTTAATTTTATTTTTTTTTGAATATTTATAAAAATCAATCATAGAAAAAAGATTACCTTTTTCAGTTAATGCAATTGAATCCATAGATAATTCTTTTGCTCTATCTACAATAGACTCTATAGATTGAGATGATTCTAATAATGAAAAATCTGAATGATTATGTAAATGTATAAATGATGACATAATTTTTTTATATGATTGCTGTTGCTAGATAAATTACTATCACTCCAAAGATAGTAAGTAATTTTAATACTTTTTCTAAATATTTACAATAACTTGCTGTTCTATTTTTGAAAAGTTTAATGCTAAAATAAAGTAATGGAATATCAACTAGTAATATTACTGAAAATATATAAATTCTATTATAATATGAAGCAAAATAAAAAGTAGTGAGAATCAAAAAAAATATTAATCCCAATACTAATCTTATAGAATTATTTATGCCATAAAGAACAGGAAAAGTATTTATTTTCATTATGCTATCTCCTTTAATATCAGCAATATCTTTAACAACTTCTCTTGTTAACATCATTATAAAAGCCAAAGTGGCTGGGGGAATAATTTGATTTATATCTCCTTCTAAATAAAATGTCGTTACAATAAATACCATACTTAAAATGAATGCCACAATTATGTTTCCTAAAAGAGGAATTTTTTTAAAAAATGGAGTGTAAAAAATTATCAGTGGCAAATTAATACAAAAGATTAAGATTTGAGTAATAGAGTTAAAATTATATATTAAAATAATAAAAATAGAAATTAAAAATAATAAAATAG
>CAZYFB010000087.1:0-5452 GCA_964646655.1 uncultured bacterium | reverse complement strand
ATGGCAGCTAGTTGGTGAGGAAGCTGCTGGCAGTCTATTAGTGTAATAGCAGATATAGCAGAACATTTTGAAGATAATGAACATTTTATGATGTTTACAAATTTAGATGACCCAAATCAACCGTACAGCTGTACTCAATGGGGTAACAGACATGTTCAATGGGGAGATGAGCATGCGGTAGTTACAAATGATAGTGGAATGACTATCTTTAACTGGTTTAATACTAACAATGGTATGCCAAGCATAGTTTATATTGATCATACAATGACAGTTGACTATATGGCTAATTTTACTGGTGGAGCTAATAGTGCAATCAATAGAATTAATAATTTGTTAAATGATTGTGGCGTTTTATGTAGTGGAGAGCCTATATTAGGATGTACTGATGAGTATGCTTGTAACTACAATGAAAATGCTGATGAAGATGACGGGAGTTGTGAATATGAGTCATGTTTAGGTTGTACAGATTATTTAGCTAATAATTATGATGAAGAAGCAACTATTGACGATGGAAGTTGTACTTATTCCGCAAACGTATCTTTTGGACAAATTAATGATTCTAATATTGAGATTAATTTTTCAAGCGAATATCCTATTCAAGGATTTCAATTTACAATTACTGATAACCCAGATCAAATTACATTAACCGGTGCAAGTGGTGGAAGTGCAGAAGAGTATGGTTTTACTGTAAGTACAAGTAATTTAGGAATTGTTTTAGGGTTTAGTTTTACTGGAGATTTAATTCCTGCAGGCGAAGGTTTGTTAACTAATATATCATACGATGGTATTGGTCCTTCAGAGATATGTTTTGAAGAAGTCATAATTTCTGATTCTGACGGTGCACAAATAGGAAATGGTCCAACAGATTGTAGTATGCTTGATTTAATGGCAAATCCAGGCGATACTAATCTTGATAATATAATAAATGTTCAAGATATAGTTGTTTTATTGAACTTTATCTTAGATTTTGAAGAACCAAGCCAACAGCAATTTGTAAACGGTGATATGAATGATGATCAAATTCTAAATGTTTTAGATGTTATTAGGATCGTTAACAGTATCTTAGGTTTTTCAAGACAAGATATAAATTTTAGTCAAAATAATTTTGGTATGGTCAATTATGCTAAGAATGGAAATGATTTAGTTTTATCAATATATTCTGAGATTGATTATTCTGGTGTGCAGTTATCATTTGATTCTTATCAAAATCATGAAGTTCTTTTAAAAGATAATAGTCATATTACATTGAAGCAAAACTTTAAAGATGGTAAAAAAATCGTTGTGGCTTACTCTATGTTTAATGAGATTTTTGATGGCCATGAAGCAGTTTTTACTATTTTAGGTGGAGCAAATTTAAATATAGAAGACATAGATATTTTGGTTGGTGATATTAATGGTAATAAAATTGAATTATTTTTTAATGAGGTAGATGATACTGATATAAATATCTACACATTTAATATTAATAGTGTTTATCCAAACCCATTTAATCCATCGACTGATGTAAGTTTTACAATACCAAGTAATGGGTTTGTGAAGCTATCAGTTTATAATATTAAAGGTCAAGAAGTTGATGTAATTTTTGAAGGGTATCAAGATAGAGGTATTCATTCTTATACATGGAACGCCTCTAGCTTTTCTTCAGGTATATATTATTTTCATTTAAATGAGGGTAGTAATGTATCTACAGCAAAAGGTATTTATATTAAATAAATTTAACATTTGGGAGATTAAAAATATGTGTATTAGAAAAATTTTAACATTAGCATTATTATCATTTTCATTTGCAATATATCAAGTTGGTGATCAAATAAGTCAAAATGATCAAGATAGAGTATTTGAAGTATGTTATGGTGCTGAACATAATGGAATAGAGCCTGTTGGTGGAAGATATAATTTAACATTGGGTGATTATAATGGTTTTACTAATGATACTGGAATATTTTATGTATTAATGATTGATATGGCTGCCTCATGGTGAGGCCCATGCTGGAACAACATTGGTACAATGGTTGGAATAGAAGGTTATTACGAAGATAATCCAAATGTGAAGGTGATTACAAATTTAGACGATATTGGGCAACCTTACAGTTGCCAACAATGGGGAGATAGACATCAATTTTATAATCCAGATGTTTATCCTTTAATGACAGATGATGGAAATCAAGATGTTATATGGAGTTGGTTAAATACTGGTGGTGCTTTTCCAAGCACAGCTTACATTGATCATACTATGACGGTTTATTTCAAAGGTAATAATGCACAATTTGGTGCTGCCACTGCAACAATAGATTCTATGCTAGATGAATGTGGAGATTTATGTACATTATCTCCTCCTGCTGCATTGTTTGATTATGAAATAGATGGTAATACGGTAACATTTTTTGATTTTTCAGAAATTGCAAGTGAGGGATGGATTATAGAAAGTTGGGCTTGGGATTTTGGTGACGGTAATACAAGCTCTGAACAATACCCAGTTCATACTTATCAAAATGAAGGTACTTATGAAGTTTCTCTAGTCATTACAACTGATATAGGAACAGAAAGTGCTCCTTTTACTGCAGATATTCAAATTGGCACATTAAACATATCTGATAATGCGCTACTTCAAGATTTTGGTCTTAGTAAGAATTATCCTAATCCATTTAATCCTACCACAACTATAGATTACTATTTAGATCAATCTGGTAGAGTTACATTAAATGTTTATGATATCAATGGAAAATTAATCGATAATATAGCAGATACATATCAAATTTCTGGAAAACATTCAATAACATGGCAACCTATTAATATAAGTACAGGAATGTATTATATTAATTTAATTCAGGGTTCAAATATTGATAAAATGAAAATTATGTATATAAAATAATATTATAAATGAATTTTAATAAAAGGGGGTTTACAAGCCCCCTTTTTTATTTTGAATTGGGATGATAAATAAATTAAATTTTTAGGATTAAAATGCACCCGTGGCTCAACTGGATAGAGCATCTGACTACGGATCAGAAGGTTGTAGGTTCGAATCCTACCGGGTGTACAAAATGAAAAATTATATATATATATTAATTTTAGTCTTTTTTGTGTCTGGATGTAGTTTTATAGTTTCAAAGGCAGCAAATATTAAAGATATTAAGAATGTTACTGGAACTTATAATATAGGTACAAAACGTATGGTTTTGACTGACTCTACAAGAGCAAACTGGTATATAGGTGATTATGGTTTAAATAGAAAATTAATGACACAAATATGGTATCCAGCAATAATTTCTAAAACTGATAAAAAGTCCAATTATATTGATAATAAGAAAGCTTTAACTTACACCATTAATCTTCAAGGTTATGATGTTCCAGAGATTTTATCTGACCAAGTTGGGTTTATAAGTTGTAATTCGTGGAAAGATGCACAACCATTATCTAATCAAAAATTTCCAGTTCTAATTTTTTCTCATGGTCATGGTGGGTTAAGAACTCAAAATACTAATCAAGTTGAAGAATTGGTCAGTCATGGTTATATAGTTATTGCAATTGACCATACATTTGATGCTGGTTTTGTTGAATTTCCAGATGGGGAGGTAGTGTATAGTCTTACCTCTAGATCTAATGATGACCCTATTATTGAAACACCTGAACAATTTTATACAAGATTTGGATATAGGGTAGATGATGTAAATTTTATAATTAAACAAATTAATAGTTTTAATGGTATTGATGTTAATATAGATGCTATTATGGATAAAGATAACATAGGTATTTTTGGTCATTCATTTGGAGGGTTAACGGCTTTTTATGCCACGTATTTTAATGATAAAATAAAATCCTGTTACGCTTTAGATGGTTGGTTTGAACCGTTACCTGATTCTTTAGTTTATAAAAATATAAATAAACCAGTAATGCATTTAGGTCAAAATAATAAAGGTGAAAATCAATTTTGGAATGATATTAACTTTACTAAAATGGATACATTTATAAGAAATAATTCTAAATATGCTCTAATGATTGATATACCTGGTTCTTTTCATTATGATTATACTGATTTTACTTATTTTACCTATATTGCAAAAAAATTAAATTTTTCGGGAAATATATCAGTAAATGTTTTGGCAAATATAATGAATGAAACTTTATTAGATTTTTTTGACCATACATTAAAAGATGAAAAAATGCCTGATGCATTTCAATATACTAAAAAATACAATGAAATTAATCTTTTATATTTAAATGAAAATAGATAAGCGTGAATTTTTTTTATTCTAAGGATATATCATCTTCATATGTAATTCTAGATAGTATAGAAACAAATCATTGTATAAAAGTATTGAGACATAACATTGGCGATAAGATTAAAGTTGTTGATGGTCAGGGTTCTACCTATCTAACAAAAATTATAAATTTTAATAAAGAAAATTGTAAGCTTGAAATCATTAAAAAAAATATATCTAAAAGAAAAGTGAAAATTCATTTATGTATTTCACCTACAAAAAACCATAAAAGATTAGAATGGATGATGGAAAAAATTGTTGAAATTGGAGTTGATAGGGTAACTTTCATGGTTTGTAGGCGCACTATTAGAAAAACGGTTAATTTAAAAAGATTAAATAAAATTGCACTTTCTGCTATGAAACAAACACAAAATTCATTTTTACCACTAATTGATGATTGTTTAGATTATTCTAATATTTTTGAATTAGTAAAATCTGAAGATTTATTTATTGCACACCTAAACAAGAAAATTAATCTCCATTTAAAATCTTCATTAAAATCAAATAAAAGTCGATGTATCTTAATTGGTCCTGAAGGTGATTTTACTAATGATGAAGTGTTTCTAGCTACTAAAAATAAGTTCATTGAAGTAAGTCTTGGAGAAACTAGATTAAGAACAGAAACCTCAGGTTTAGTTTCAGCATCAATTCTTAATCTATAATGGATAAAATTCACGAAAAATGGATGAGTTATGCTTTAAAAGAAGCAAAGATTGCATATATTCAAAAAGAAGTTCCAATAGGTGCAGTTATAGTTTATGAAAATCAAATTATAGCAAAAGGATATAATCAAGTAGAATTACTTAAAGATCCTACAGCTCATGCAGAAATGATTGCAATTACCTCAGCTGCTAACCATATACAAGATTGGAGATTAACTTCATGTGATATATATGTAACTCTTGAGCCCTGCAGTATGTGCGCAGGTGCAATTAATAAAGCTAGATTAAGAAATGTATTCTTTGGAGCATACAATGATTTAGAAGGCTGTGTGACATCAAAATATAATCTTTGCAATGATCCGCTATTTCAACATCAATCAGGAGTTAAGGGAGGAATAATGATTGATGAATGTTCTTTTTTATTACATTCTTTTTTCAAAGATAATAGTACAAATTATCCTACATAGTTTACTATATTTAACTATTCAAAAAAACATTATTGGAGAGGTGTCCGAGTGGCTTAAGGTG
>CAZYFB010000086.1:0-5477 GCA_964646655.1 uncultured bacterium | reverse complement strand
TTAGAGAAGACAAACGAACCATACTCGATTGCAAAAATAGCAGGTATAAAAATGTGTGAAAGCTATAACAAGCAATACGGTAAGTCACATAATATTAATTTTTTTTCATTAATGCCAACTAATCTCTATGGAACGGGCGATAATTATGATTCTCAAAATAGCCACGTGTTGCCTGCGCTGTTAAAAAAGATATTCTTAGCAACAAAAAGAAAAGAAAAAAAAGTTACCATTTGGGGAACAGGCAAACCTTTAAGAGAGTTTATGCATGTTGATGATTTGGCTGAAGCGTCAATTTTTTGCATGAACCTTATTGAAAAAAAAGGTCAGGAATTTTTCAAAGAACTTCCTTATTTCTTAAACGTAGGTACAGGAGAAGATATTTCTATCGAAAATCTTGCAATACTTATATCTGATATAATTGGATTTAAAGGGAGTTTTATCTTTGATAAAACAAAACCAGATGGAACACCAAAAAAACTTCTAGATTCCTCCAGAATAAAAAATTTAGGATGGAAGCCAAAAATAAGTCTGGAAGATGGAATAAGAAAGACTTTAAAAGAGTTGGAAGACAAAGAATCTAAATTATCATGAATAAGAAGGTTGCTTTAATTACTGGTGTTACAGGTCAAGATGGTTCTTATTTAGCTGAATTTTTATTAAATAAAGGATACCAAGTTCATGGTATAAAAAGAAGGTCGAGTATAATTAACACGTCTAGGATAGATCATATATACACCGACCCGAACGCAGAAAATATTGATTTTAAAATGCATTATGGCGATTTATCTGACGCAAATAGCATAATCAGTATTTTAAAAAGAATCAGACCTACCGAAATATATAATTTAGCAGCTCAAAGCCATGTTGCAGTTAGCTTTGAAAACCCGATATACACCTCTGACATTGATGCTTTAGGAACCTTAAGGATATTAGAGGCCATCCGGATATTAAATTTAGAGAAAGAAACAAAATTTTATCAGGCATCTAGTTCTGAGCTTTATGGTTTGGTGCAAAGCACTCCTCAAAACGAAAAAACACCCTTTTATCCAAGAAGTCCCTACGGAGTTTCAAAACTTTTTGCATATTGGATCACAATAAATTACAGAGAATCTTATGGCATGTATGCATGTAATGGCATTCTTTTTAATCATGAAAGTCCAAGAAGAGGTGAAACTTTCGTAACAAGGAAGATAACCCAAGGAATGGCAAGAGCAGCCGTTGGATTACAAAATGAAATTTTCTTAGGGAATTTAAATGCAATGCGTGATTGGGGACACGCCAAGGATTATGTAGAAATGCAATGGCTTATGCTTCAGCAGGATCATCCTGAAGATTATGTAATTTCAAGTGGCGAACAACATTCAATAAGAGATTTTATTTTATGGTGCTGTGAGTTTTTAGATATAGAGTTAATCTTTGAGGGACATGGTCTAGCCGAAATAGGTGTGGTGAGAAAAAATAATGGTAAGAAAGCTCCTGCTTTAAAAGAGGGTTCTTCTTTGATAAAAGTAGATAAAAGATACTATAGACCTTCAGAGGTAGAAAGTTTGTTAGGCGATTCAAATAAAGCAAAAAGCAAATTGGGATGGAAGCCTAGTATTAGTGCCAAAGATCTGTGTAAAGAGATGATTGAAGAGGATCTAATAAAAGCTAAAAAGGAACTTTTGATAACTGAATCTGAATTATGAAAGCAATAATTTTGGCTGAAGGCCTTGGAACTAGAATTTCAGAAGAAGGTATCTTAAAACCGAAATCAATGATTAAAGTGGTCGGAAAACCGTTTCTTTGGCATATTATGAAAATATATTCGTTTTATGGAATTAAAGAATTGATTATTTGTTGCGGTTACAAAGGTTTTTTGATTGAAGAAAATTCTTGCTAGCGATTATTGAATAGAAAAATGCCATTGTATTTTTTTGAAAATAGATTTAATTAGAATTCACAAATAGAATAATGGAGAATATAAACTATCAAAAAAAACAAGTTACCTTGAATGAAATGATTCTATTTTTATGGCAGAAAAAAATTAAAATTTCTACCTTTACTCTTTTAATATCCTTAATTTCACTCTTAGTTGCTTTAAATTTATCCGATGTTTATAGAAGCGAAGCTGTTCTAGCTCCAACAGAAGATTCTAAAAACGCTAATGATTTATCTCAATTCTCTGGATTGGCTAATTTGACCGGAATAAATCTTCTTTCTAATAATGGAAGCCGACTCACACAAGGGATTGAGATCATGAATTCTTTGAGTTTTTTTGAAAGCTTAATGTCAAAAAATAACCTTTTTTTTGAATTCTTAGCTCCAAAAGGTTGGGACCCTAAAAATAATAAATTACAGATAAACTCTGATTTTTTTGATGAAAATAAAAATACTTGGGTTTACTCAGGCGGCTTTTCTAAAAATGGTAAGCCATCTATCCAATATGCACATAGAGAATTTTTAAAAAAATTTTCAGTAAAACAAAATAATAGATCTGGTTTAGTTGCTCTTCATGTGGAACATTTTTCTCCTTTTATAGCTCAAAAAATAGCTATACTCTCTATCGAAGAAATAAATAGCATTATTCGTATGAGAGACATAGAAATTGCCAAGAATTCTATTAAATACCTAGAAATTGAATTAGAGAATTTACAAACAATTGAAGTCAGAAGTGGTATTTATAGATTAATACAGAAACAAATAGAAACAATAGCAATTGCTAATGCAACGCCAGAATATGTTTTTACAACTTTATCTGCACCTACATCACCAGAATTGAAGATTAGACACAGTAGTTCACAAATAATTCTTACAAGCACAATTTTAGCATTCATCTTTATCTGTTCTTTCTATTTGATTAGAAAGTTCTACTTAGCAAACTAATTTCTCAATGTGAAAACGTGTTCTAGAGTTTTGCTTTTAGGAGGTCTTGGAAATAATTTTTTTCAATTAGCAAGAGCTATAGAGCTAAAAAAAAAGGATAATGTAGAAATTTTATACATTGGAAATTTTTATAAATATTTTTATTTTTTTTTAGGGCACACTTCTCATGAAAAGTGGTTAGACATGGAATGTTTAATAAATTCTTTAGGTTTCAAATATCGAAGCATTAATTTTTTTGAGTTTTTAACCTTAGTTAAAATTTATTTAATGAAGTCTATAAATTTTCAGACCTCCTTTGATCAAGAATTGTCTAAGTCAAAGGTAAAAACACTTCAGGTGGGATATTTTCAAACTGAAAAACATGTAAAATTAGATTCAATTGAAGAAGTGGCAAAAAAAATCAATAACTTAATTGACGTCACTAAATTTAAAATTAAAGATATTTTAGTTGTTCATGTTAGAGGAACGGATATTGGAAATGAAAATAGAATTAAAAAAAGTTATTTTGACGAAATTCTTTCCTACTGCGATAAAAAAAACATAGAATTTTCTATAATTACTGATGACATTAATTTTTCTAAAAAACTAATAAAAGATGTCACAAAAAAAATTAAAATCTTCTCAAAAAATCCAAGAGATGACTTCAAGTATTTTGTCTCGTCAAAATATATATTACTTTCAAACTCAACTTTTTCTTTTTGGGGAGGAATCTGTTCAAGATTAATTAATCCAGAAGTAAAAATATTTGGTACTGAAAATTGGAAGTTTACACCATTTATAGATGTTGATATTTTGAAGGATTCTTTAGAAGAGGTTTAAGTTTGGTTTATTTAATTTCTATTGCTACTGGATTATCAACTCTTTTTAATTTTATTGTGCAAACTCTTTTAGCAAGAGAATTCGGTTTAGGATACTCAATTGATATTTATTTAGTTGCACTAAGTTTTCCGACTTTCATAATAGCTTTAATCAGCTCTGGATATAGTTATGGCCTCGTACCAGAATTAGTACAAGTAAGTAAAAATCCTGAAATAAAACTATTAGTTCAGGTTCTTCTCCTTTTTAGTTTTTTAATAGCTATTTTTTGTTTTTTATTAAGTTTTTTAATAAATTTTCAAGTTAACTCTAACCAATCTTTTTTTGGATTTGAAATAAAAGAAAAAAATAATCTTTTCATTTTTGCTTGGTTTTATGGAGGATTTCAAATTATCTTATCTTCAGTAATAACCATTTTAAATTCAGAAAAAAAATATTTAATTACTTTCTTTTTTTTAATAATCTCACAGACAGGCATCCTTCTTCCTTTAGTATTTTTAGATGAACCCAAAATTGACACTGTCATGATGGGATTATTATTCGGATCTTTCTTTGGAGCCTGCTTTGGACTCTATTACATTTCAAAGCATTTAAAAAATATTTTTGAATTAACAAAAAATTTGATATTGATTAATTTAAAAAAAATAAGCTCAAACATGATCATAGGAATAGTAGCTTCTAGTATGTTCGGCATTTATGTTGTCATAGACATGATTTTAGCTCCTTCAGAAGGTGAGGGAACTCTAGCCACACTTGGTTACGCACAAAGAATAATAATTGGATTCGGAAATATTTCTATTTATGGCGTTTTTATGATTTCTTCACCAGAACTAAAAGAATTATTACTCACCAAAGGTTTAATTTCTTTTAAGAAACATTTGTGGAATCTAACTTCAAAAGCATTCTTATTGAGTTTTCTAACTTCTTTGGGTATTTATTTCTTCATTGAAATATTTATTGAAATTTTCTTTAAGTCAGATAATTTCATAGAACGTGATGTAATCCTTTTGTCTGAGGTTGTGAAGATTATGTTACCGGGGATGATAGCCATGCTTATGACAACAATATTAACTAAAGCTTTATTTTGTTTGGCTAATATTAAAAATATTGCGTTAGCCTTGGGCATTTTATGGCCAATAATTTACGTTTTAGGCATTTCATTATCACCGCTGGAGGGCGCGCTTAAATTTGGCTCAAGCTATACGTCCTCTTGGATAATTATTTTTTTAATTCTTATCGTTTATTTTATAAAGAGAAAAAATGTTTGAGCCTGAATTTAAAAAATCTTTTTTTGAGGAGTTTAATAAACTTAAGCTTTTATCTTATTTTTTATTAATTTTGCCTTTATTTTTTTCTTTTTTAGATTTAATTTCCATATTCTCTTCAAGTCAGGATTTGATAATAGAGTATGTAGACCTTAGTATTATAAGAGCCATAGAGCTTTTTTTTGTATGTCTGGTTTTTACACTTATATCTGTTTTATCTTATTTATTTTTCGTATCGCCCATCAATTATTTCAAAAAAAGTAAGGTTTTTTTCGACGAAAGTTTTGTTATAAAGTTTGTTAGATTTACAAGTAATATTTTTTTTCTTTTTGCTATCTACAAAACATTTCAGATTTTAAATATAGGAATTGTTGATTTTTTCTTAAGATCAAGACAAAGTGAAATATCTTTGGGTCAAATTTATTATCTTATCTTACATTTTTGGCCAATTTTTATTGCATACGATTTGAAAATTTCTGGTTATTCAAATAAAAATTTAATTTTTTTAATTTTTTTAATTTTTCTTAATTT
>CAZYFB010000085.1:0-5545 GCA_964646655.1 uncultured bacterium | reverse complement strand
AAATTTATATAAATTATAAAAATTAAAATGAAATATATATTAGCCTCAAAAAGTCCCAGAAGATCTGAAATATTAAAAAATGCTGGATTTAAATTTACGATTATACCTTCAAGTGTTGATGAAAATATAATTTCTACTAATTTAGAGCCAGAAGATTACTGTATTAGATTGGCAAAATTAAAATCAAAAGATATTGCTGAAAAACATACAGACTTTACAGTCATTGGTTCAGATACAATAGTC
Organism: uncultured bacterium; assembly: GCA_964646655.1. Classification (GTDB taxonomy): domain Bacteria; phylum Fidelibacterota; class Marinisomatia; order SCGC-AAA003-L08; family D37C17; genus TMED6. Next base: position 5,302 of record CAZYFB010000085.1, on the reverse strand, counting down.
GTCATAAATAATGAAATACTTAATAAGCCTAAAAATTTTCATGATGCAAAAAAAATGTTAACCATGTTAAGTGGTAAGACACATAAAGTTTTAACTGGCGTATCAATAATTAATATTAATAAAAATGTAAATGTTAATTTTTACGACTCAACCAAAGTTACTTTTTATAAAATTTCAGATAAAGAAATTGAAGGATATATAAAAACATTTAAACCATTTGATAAAGCTGGTAGCTATGGAATCCAAGATGGTAGTAATTTGTTTATCAAAAATATAGTCGGTTCTTATGAAAATATAGTAGGATTTCCTATATCAAAATTTTACCAGTCAATAAAAAAGATTTCATCTTTGCAAAGATAATTTTAAATCATAAATTTAAAAATGGAAAAATCATACAATTTCGCGTTAGCTTTAAAAGAGTTGAGAAAATCAAAAGATTTAACTTTAGATCAAATTTCAGATTCTACAAATATTAAAGTTAAATATTTAGAAAAAATTGAAGCAGGAGATTTTAGTTTTAAATCTGAAGTATATATAAAGTTGTTTTTAAAAGAATATTTAAAGTGTGTAGATTTTGAAAAATCAGATAAAATTTTACAAGAATTCAACAGCCTATTTTCAACAACACCTCAAGTTGACCTTACTTTTATACCTGTTCAAGAAGATGAAGAAGTTGAGCTTAATGAAAATATTTTTCCTATAAATGAATATGACCCAAAAAAAATTGCTACTATTATTTTCTTAGTTATTTTAATTATAGCGGTTTACCAATTTTTCGTATACACCTTAAACTAATCACATTATTATATAATTTATTATGCCTCAATGTTATTGAGGTTTTTTTTTATTTTTATATTAAAATAAAAAAGTTCTTGCATTAATGTGGTGAAGATTAATATGTTAGTGGGGAAGTATGGGGATTAAACCCTATTCTTCAGTGTGCGAATATAATTAATTTTTTGTGAGTATAATGGAAGATAATAATTTAAATATATCATTTACTGGTGAATACAATAATACTATTGATCAAAAAAATAGGTTAAGTATTCCTGTTAAATATAGAAAATCACTTTCTCCAGTTAATAATAGTACATTTGTTTTAACAAGAGGATTTGATTCTTGCTTAATATTGTATCCACTAGATGAATGGAAAAAAGTTGAATCTCAATTAAGCACATTATCTTCTATTAAAATGAAACATAGAAGTTTTGTAAGGTCTATCGTTAGATGTGCTGTTCATTTAAAATATGACTCTCAAGGTAGAATTGCATTACCAGAATCCCTATTAGATTATGCTAAAATTGATAAAAATGTTATAATTATAGGTATGATAAAAAAAATTGAATTATGGGCTCCAAAACAGTTGAACGAAGATAATATAATTAGCAATGAAGATTTTGATGACATAGCAAATGAAATAAAATTCTGATTTATGCAAGAAATTCATAAAACAGTATTAAGGAAAGAAACTGTAAATAATTTAGTTATGAATAAAGAAGGTATATATATAGATGGAACAATAGGTTTTGCTGGACATGCTGAACTTATTATGCAAAAAATAAATGAAAATGGAAAATTAATTGGTATAGACTTGGATTCCTATGCCCTGAAACACTCAAAAAGCAACTTGTCTAAATTTCCTAAAAAATCCTACTCACTTTACAAAGGGAACTTTAGTCAATTTCCTAGTTTTTTAAAAGAACTTAGAATAACTAAAGTAGATGGCTTAGTTGTTGATCTTGGTATCTCCTCCTACCAAATCGATTCAGGGTATAGGGGGTTCTCCTATATGAAAGATGGCGAACTAGATATGAGATTTGATGCTTCAAAAGGATTATCTGCAAAAGAAATATTAAATAATACTGATGAATATGAATTAGGAAAAATAATTAAAAAATTTGGAGAAGAGAAAAATTATAAAAAAATAGCTAAAAGTATCATTAAATATTCAAAAGAAGGTAAAATGAATACTACCTATCAACTTAAAGATGCAATTACAGAGACAGCTAATCCAAAATATGTAAATAAAACTTTATCAAGAGTATTTCAATCCATTAGAATAAAGGTAAACAATGAAATTGAAAATCTTAATTTATTTCTTTCAAATTCTATTAAGCATTTAAAGAGTGGGGGGAGATTAGCAATTATTACTTTTCATTCAATTGAAGATTCCATAGTTAAGCATTTTTTTAAAGATAATGCTATTTCATGTGTTTGTCCTCCTTCTTTTCCACTTTGTATATGCAATAAAAAGGCTAAGTTAAAAATTATTAAAAATAAAGGGATACTACCTTCAAATGATGAGATCAAATTTAATCCAAGATCAAGAAGTGCCAGATTAAGAATAGCGGAATGCCTTTAAATTATAATCATAGGAATAAAAACAACTTTTCTAAATTAGATAATCGCTACCTACTTATATTTTTTCTTCCAACACTATCATTAATAGTTGGATTTATCATTTTTATAAATAATAAATCAGAGCAGATAAGGTTAAATAAAATACCTAATATTGAAAAAAATATAAAAATTTTAAATGACAAAAAAATTATAGCTCTCAATAAGAAAGATTTCCTTGTTAGAAACCATATAAAAGAACAAGCAAAAATAAATGGAATGATTAAAGCTAACTTTTCCAAAAATATAATAAAATGGTAAAATATGAATAGATTATATTTTAAGTATCAAAACAGAATTAATCTATTTAAAAATATAGTACTTTCAATAACGTTAATAATTTTATCAAAATTTTTTATCGTACAAGGATTAAGCTCTAATGCCTATAAAGAGCAGATATATAATAAAACAATATCTTACAAAGAGCAAACTGGCTTAAGAGGCAATATATATGATAGCAATAGAAATTTATTAGCTTATTCAATTAAAAAATGCCGTTTTTGGATTAATAGTGAAAATCTAAATGAAGAAAATAGATTACAAATTATTGATTTATTTTCTAAAAAATTAAATAAACCCAGATATAGATATGAAGATATATTACAATCAAAATCAAAATATATAGTTATTGAAAAGGAAATAATATTAAATGATTTTAAAAATTTAGTTCATGAAAGTAAAAATATAGAACACCTAAGAATAGATTTTTATAATCATAGATTATATCCATATAATGAATTAGCTGCACAATTGATTGGATTTACAAATACAGACAATATTGGTAGATATGGAATTGAAGGATACTTTAATAATCTTTTAATGGGTGATAATATAATAGTTGAATACAATAAAACAGCTAGCGGAAAAACAAAATTAAATGAAAATATAAGCAGTTTAGCTCAAAATGGTTCAGATATAGAACTTACAATTGATATTAAAATCCAAGAAATATTACAAAATGAATTAAAACGAGCGCTAATAAAAAACCAAGCAAAAAGTGCTAATGGAATAATTTTAAATCCTAATAATGGAGAAATTTTAGCGATCGCAAGTTTACCAGATTTTGATTTAAATAAATTTTATAACCTTCCAAAAGATTCTGCAGAATCATATTATTTAAATAGACCTATATCAAGTGCATATGAGCCTGGATCAACTTTTAAAATTATATGCTTTGCTGATGCCTTAGAAAATAAAGCTAATAAAATTAATGATATATATTTTTGTGAGAACGGCTATTATAAAGGTAGGTATATTGATCCTTTTAAAGATCATGATGAAGGTTATGATTCATTAAGCTTTGAACAAATTTTTAGCAATTCAAGTAACATTGGTACAGTTAAAATATTTCAAGATTTAGACTTACAATCTTTTCATGAAAGAATTAGAAAATTTGGTTTTGGTATAAAGACTAATATATCAATAAGTGATGAACACAAAGGCGATATTAAATCTTTAAAATATTATAGAAATAATATTAGAGATTTAGCTAGTGCATCAATAGGTCAATCAATTTTAGTAACAAATATTCAATTAGCTTCAGCATATGCATCAATTGCAAACGGAGGATATTTATTAAAACCTAAAATCATTAAAAGTATAAATTCTTCTTCATATACACAGGATTTTTCTGAACCTACAATACTTTACAGAAATATAAGTAAAGAAACATCAGAAAAATTATTGTCTATGTTAAAAAAGACTGTTGATGAAGGAACTGCAAAAAAAGGTTATATAACAGGATTCTCTACTGGTGGAAAAACAGGTACTGCTGAAATTTGGGATATTAATAATAAAGAGTATTCAAAAACTGACTATATTTCTTCATTTGCATCAATTTTTCCAATTGAAAATCCAAAATATGTTTTAATCATTTCATTAGAAGCACCATCCTACAATAAGAGATGGAGTGGTGAAAGTGCTGTTCCATGTGCTAAAAATATTATTGAGGAAATAATTTTTTATGATAAAGAGTTAAAAATAAATAAAGTATACAATGATAGAGCTTAATAAAATTTTAAAAGGAATAACCTACCAAGGTAATGTTGATTCTAGATTAATTAATGGAATCTACTATAATTCAAAAAAAGTAAAAAAAGATTCATTATTCATTGCAATTAAAGGATTTAATACTGATGGACATAAATATATTAGTGATGCTATTAAACTTGGAGCAAAAGCAGTTTTAGTTGAAGACAATATTAATATTGATACATCTATACCAATTATAAGAGTTCAAAATTCTAGAAAAGCCATGTCAAGAATAGCATCTAATTTTTTTGGAGACTGTTCAAAAAATTTAAAAATTACTGGAGTTACTGGAACAAATGGCAAGACTAGTATTTCATATCTTATCAACCATATACTTAAATATAATAATTATAATACAAGCCTTTTGGGTACACTTGGTTTTTATGGGCCTACAGGTATAAAAAATACAGGTTTTACAACCCCCGAATCAATAGAACTTCAAAATATTTTTAATACTTTAAATAAAGGTGGGGTTACCAATTTAAATATGGAAATTTCTTCACATTCTCTTGCCTTACATAGAGTTGATGATGTTGATGTAGATATTGCAATTTTTACTAATTTAACTAGAGATCATTTAGATTTTCATAAAACTTTAGAGAATTATTTTAAAGCAAAATTAAAATTGTTCAAAAATCTAGATTACAATAAACTAGCAATTATTAATATTGATGATTTATATGGACAAAAAATTATTGATCATTTAAAATGTAAATTGATGACATATGGTTTTAATTCGAACGCAGATATTTTTCCTACTAAAATTAAGAAAAGTTTAACAGGGACTGAATTTAATTTTAAATTTTTAAAAAATGAATATAATGTCCAGACAAAATTAGTTGGTGAATTTAATATTCAAAATATTTTATCTTGT